>NZ_JBWYIK010000009.1:0-130866 GCF_056779735.1 Acinetobacter sp. 24-47-67 | reverse complement strand
ACCTTCGAGTAGGCCACCAGACTGAGCAACTTTTACAGCAAACACAGAAGCAGCATTACGCTTCGCTAAACGATAAGCTGTACTTGGACCCATCAATGACTCATCCGCCATAATGGCAATATCAAAACGACGAGTTAAACGCTCCATGGCATCAATATTGTCAATCGCACATGGCTGTTCAATTAGATCCACACCACCATCTTGCAGAAGCTGAATACCTTTGATCGCTTCTAACTCAGACCAAGCACGGTTCACATCGACACGGATAGAAATATCAGCACCTAACGCTTTTTTGATGGTGAGAACATGCTCAACATCTGTTTCTACAGCACGAGAACCAATTTTTAATTTAAAGAAGTTATGACGCTTAGCTTCGATCATCTTTTTCGCTTCAGCGATATCTTTATCCGTATCACCAGAAGCCAACACCCAAAGTACAGGGACGCTGTCACGCAGACGGCCACCTAGCACTTCAGACAGCGGCAAACCTAAACGTTGAGCCTGAATATCGAGTAAAGCAGTTTGAATGGCACATTTTGCAAAACGGTTGCCATTAATATTCTTCTTCAACACTTGCATAATTTGAGCAACGTTGAGATCAGTAAAAGTTTTGAGTAGTGGAGCAAAATAAGTATCGATATTGGTTTTGATACTTTCAGGGCTTTCTTCACCATAGCCTAAGCCACCGATGGTGGTTGCTTCGCCCCAACCAATGAAACCATCCGAAGTTTCGATTTTAATGAGGACTAAGGTTTGAGTTTGCATCGTTGCGACCGCCATCTTGTGTGGGCGGATCGTCGGGATTTCAACGAGCAAGGTTTCAATATTTTTGTACATGCAGCAATATATTCCATTAATATATGCTAAATACCTTATTTGAAATAAAGTATTGAAAATAGAGGTTAAGTAGTATATTAAAATACTAAAAAAGTATGGATTAAGGAAATTTCAATGGAATTAAGAACATTAAAGTATTTTGCTACTGTGGTCGAAGAAAAAAGTATTACAAAAGCTGCTGAGAAGTTATGTATCGCACAACCACCACTTACACGACAAATCAAAAACTTAGAGTCAGAGTTAGGTGTCGTATTATTTGAAAGAGGCATGAGACCGATCAAAACAACTGAAGTTGGAGAGTTTTTTTACCAATATGCTGTACAGATACTGACCTTAACAGCACATGCTAAATCGATGGTAAATCGATATAAAGTGACAGATACTACGGTACGAATTGGATATGTTGGTTCGCTTTTTTATTGGAAATTACCTGAGATTATTGATTATTTAAGAAAGCATATTGCAAATATAAAAGTTGAATTGGTGGAATGCGGAACCAGGGATCAGGTAGAAGCTTTGAAATTGGGGAAAATTGATATTGGGTTTGGTCGATTAGGAATTAGTGATCCTTCAATAAAAAGAATAGTGATCGAAAGAGAGCAACTTTTTTTAGCAGTGCACAAAGATCATACGTTAGTGACCCAAAATGTTAAGGAAGTACATTTATCACAATTGGTTAACGAACATATTTATATATATCCAAATACTCCTAAACCAAACTTCTCAACTTTTGTTCAAGGAATATTCTCTGAACTTGACTTAATTCCCCAAAATCTGATCGAGACGAGAGAAATCCATATGGCATTGGGGATGGTGTCATCTGGTGAGGGGGGGTGTATTATTCCAAAGAGTGCATGCTCTATAGGTATGAAAAATTTGAAGTTTATACCTATTCTAGATAATGAGGCTGAAAGTCCAATTACAGTTGCCTATAGAAGTATCGATAATAATGAATACATAAAACAAATATTAGATTATCTAGACGAATTGAAGAGCATGAACTAATTTTTTTAGATTAGATTAATATAAAATATCTATTTATATGCAATATTTAATGGAAAAATAAATAGAATAATAGTGTTAAAAATGATATTTATTTTATAAATCAGCATAAATTGGCATGGATTTGTCATAGGGATAGCGCTGATCTATAAAATATTTAGGATGATTTCGATGGAAAAAATTTCCGAGTTAAAGAGCAATGATGCAAAAAAGAAGGATATTTATGCTTGGTATGTTGTAATACTTTGCATGATTGCATATATATTTTCTTTTATCGATCGTCAAATTTTGGCTTTGATGATTGAACCGATAAAAGCAGATTTGAATTTAACAGACACGCAATTTAGTCTACTCCATGGACTAGCTTTTTCTTTATTTTATGCATTCATGGGGCTGCCGCTGGCTTATATCGCAGATCGATTCTCAAGACCAAAATTAATTGCTGCCGGGATTGTATTTTGGAGCATTGCAACAGCTTTATGTGGTTTAAGTAAGAACTTTATCCAGTTGTTTTTGAGCAGAATGGGTGTAGGAATTGGTGAAGCTGCTTTGTCACCTGCAGCCTATTCAATGTTTAGTGATATGTTTGCAAAAGATAAATTGGGACGAGCTGTCGCTATTTATTCGATTGGATCTTTTGTTGGTGGGGGAATCGCATTCTTAGTAGGTGGTTTTGTCATTGGATTACTCAAGGACATGTCTCTTATCGCTGTACCCTTATTTGGAATGTTAAAGGCATGGCAAGTGGCGTTTATTTTAGTAGGTTTACCAGGAGTCATTATTGGCATATTGGTACTTTTAACTGTTAAAGATCCTAAGCGTAAAGGGCAGATGGTCGATGCGCAGGGGAACGTGGTAAAAGTAAAGCTGAGTGATACTTTTAAATTCCTGAAAAAGCATAAAAAAACATTTACATGTCATTATTTAGGATTTACTTTTTATGCCATGGCATTGTTTTGCTTAATTAGCTGGACACCTGCATTTTACATACGACATTATAATATGACAGCCACTGAAGTGGGCTATATGTTGGGTGCCGTGTTACTGATTTCAAATACTTTAGGTGTATTTGCGGCTGGTTGGATGAATGATTATTTTATTCAAAAAGGCAGAAAAGATTCACCTATGTTTGTGGGTGTGATTGGAATCGTAGGTCTGATTATTCCAATGATTTTGTTTTCACAAGTTAATGAATTATGGCTATCAGTTACATTGTTGGTTGTTGCAATGTTTTTCGCTTCTTTCCCAATGCCGATCTCAACAACAGCAATGCAAATGCTTTCGCCAAATCAATTACGTGCCCAAATCTCATCTATCTTTTTACTCATCAGCAATTTGATTGCTTTAGGTATTGGTACCACATTAGTGGCTTTAATTACGGATCGTATTTTTGAAAATCCTTTAATGGTCGGTTCATCGATATCTATCGTTGGTGCAATATCATGCGTATTGTGCTTTGTATTATTGAAAGTGGGTTGTAAAGCCTTCGAAAATAGTTTGCAAGTTGAGTCTAAATAAATCATGTCTGAATAAAATAATGAGGGTACACCTATCATGTATTTATCGAATCTGAAACTTTTAAAGAAATTCAACTTATTGTCTTCAAAAGATTATTTTCAGATTAAAGATGTGATAGGACAATACTTGTGCCCTCATCAATTTGAAGTATTGAATGATGAATCTTTAGAAGTAAAATTAAGTGGGTTTTCATTTGGTCAAGTTGCACTATTTGAATTAAGTTACAATGCTCCAGTTCAAATTAGTTTTGGTGCTGAGTGTCAAAGTTATCTGTTTAGATTTAATTTGGAAGGGGAATGTAAAGTCAAATATGATCATTCAACTTATCAACAACGTCCTGGATTACTTACAGTTTCTCATCCTCATTTTGAAAATAGAATTGAACTCCAAGCCAAATGTAGAAATATCATATTAAAAATTGATCATGAGTTGATCAACACTGTTTTATATCGCTTGTTGGGATATATCCCTCAAAAAAATCTTATTTTCGATAGTGGCATTTCCTATACATCTGAAGAAAGAATTTCAATTTTAGAAACCCTGAACTACTTATGCTTTGCATATTCAAATATTGAAAACTGGTGGCAAATTTCTGATAGCTTTAGTTCATATTTGACTGAGTTATTACTGATCAAAATTCCACATAATTTCAGTGAACGAATCGCAGATAAAAAATATCAACTCATCCCAAGTTATATCAAAAATGCAGCTCACTTGATTGAGCAACATTATATGGAAGCAATCTCGATTGAGGAAGTTGCGAGGCTTGTAAAAGTCTCGGTAAGAACGCTTCAAAAGGGATTTAATACCTATTTGAACCAAACGCCTCTCAGTTTCATGACATCAATCAAATTGGACCGAGTTCATCAAGAACTTAAACACACTCAGGTTGATCAGCCTATAATTGATATCTTCAATGCTCATGGTGTAAGAAGCTTTGGACACTTTACTCGGCTTTATAAAAAACGTTATGGATGCACGCCTTCAGAAACCGTGAAACAAAACAAATTAATAGAAATAAATTCGTAATTCGAATAGCAGTACCGCTTTTTGACGCGAGCAAAAAGAAGAATCTTTCCTACTATCACAATACACAATAAATATGTAAGGGAAGAAAATGAAAATCACAGTTCTCGGCGGTGGACATGGATGTTATGCATCAGCAGTGGAAATGGCGGAAAAAAATCACGAAGTTAAATTATGGCGAAGAGATCGAGATTCACTAAAAGAATTAGCGAAATATGGTGAGCTTACTGTAAAAGACTTTCGTGGCACTAGAACAGTATCTGTTGGGGATGAACATCAAAAAATTCAACTTGAAACTGATTTATCCAAAGCTATTGAAAACGCTGAATTGATTATTATTCCTTTACCCGCAACAAGCCATGAAGATTTATCGATTGAAATAGCACCCTACTTAACATCTGGTCAAGTCGTATTTTTACCCCCAGGTACTTTTGGAACATACATATTTGCTCAAGCAATGCTTAAAGTTGGGAATAAGTCTGACGTGGCTTTTGCAGAAACGGGTACGTTGCCATATTTAGTAAGAAAACATAGTCCGAATTCTATCGTGATTAGTGTATATGCGACGAGATTGCCTACTGGGGTCTATCCAGCAAAATTAAAAGATCATGCTATTAGAGTATTAAAGCAAGCTTATGACAGCATCGAGCCTATAGAGGATGCTTTGAGTGGAGCTTTAATGAATGCAGGACCCATTATTCATCCTCCATTAATTATGCTCAATGCTGCACCTTTAGAACATTTTGATGTATGGGATATTCATAATGAAGGTACTCAACCTTCAGTGAGGAGAGTAACGAGCTTATTAGATCAAGAGCGAATGAATATTCGTGAAGCATTGGGATACTCGAAACAGCATTTCCCACTCGCAGATCACTACAATAAAGAGGGTGAAGGAGATGAGTGGATGTATGGTAGGGGGGCACATGGTAAGTTGACTGACAGTGGCGATTGGCGTGAGAAAATAGATTTACATTCACATCGGTATATGCTCGAAGACACACGATTAGGCCTGTCATTTATTGTATCGGTTGGTAAGTATGTTGGAGTCAAAACGCCGATTGCTGAAGGGCTTCTGAATATCGCATCATCAATTACTGGTAGGGATTTGTATAGTGAGGGTCGCACTCTTGAAAATTTAGGGTTATTTGATTTAACACAGCAACAATTAAAACACCTGTTGAACTCCGGAGAGCAATCTGCATGATTAAAAATATTATTATTGTAGGTGCAGGCAGAATGGGTAATGCGATTGCGATCGCATTTGCATATGCAGGAATTGAGATTGCACTTGTAGACGTAAAAGATCGAAACCCAGCAGAAAAAAATGAATTTCTGCAAAAATGGAATGACAGCCTCGAACAAGAGTTGCATCTCTTAGAACATATCGGGATGTTAGTGAATGATCAATGTAAAGTATTAAAAGAAAGAATTCATTTCTATTTCAAAGATAATCAAACTATTGATTGGAAAAATTGTGAATTAATTATTGAAGGTGTACCTGAAATAATGACTCATAAACAACACTGTTTTCGGTGGTTGGAACCCTTAATTTCTAAAAACTGTATTGTGGCATCAACGACTTCGACCTTTTTGGTCACTGATATAGCAAAATTAATTTCTCATCCAGAACGTATTGTTAATGCGCATTGGCTTAATCCTGGATATTTAATGCCTTTAGTTGAGCTAAGCCGATCTGAGCATACTGCTGATATAGTAGTAGAAAAACTAAAAACATTACTTGAGGCAATTGGTAAAGTCCCTGTGATTTGTAATGCAGTTGCTGGATACATTGTTCCAAGAATTCAAGCATTGGCAATGAATGAAGCAGCGAGAATGGTTGAAGAAAACGTAGCAAGTGCTGAGGATATTGATAAAGCGATTCGTACAGGTTTTGGTTTGCGTTTTTCAGTGTTAGGTATGCTAGAGTTTATCGATTGGGGTGGAGGAGATATTTTGTATCATGCTTCTGAGTATTTGAGAGAAGAACTTGGTGAGCGTTACAAAGCCCCTGATATTATCAAAAAAAATATGAGGGAAAATAGAAATGGTATTAGAGAACTATCAGGTTTTTACAAATATGAAAGCATGGATATTTATCAATATAAACTAAATATCATATCAAAATTCGCTGAAAATTTGCGATTTAATAAGCTTATTCCACAATATGAAATTATGAAATAAGCGTTAGTAGGTAAAAAGATTTTAGTCTTTTTACCTATTTGGCATTAAATTGAATATTTTCTTTAATTGTAAATTTAGTGACTCAAGTTCTTGTTCATCAAAAGAATTTAATATACCAGCTAAAGTAACACGATTGATCTGATTAATTTCATCCACAAGACCATATCCTTTTTCAGTGAGCTTCACCATAGAAATCCTTTCATCATGAGGGGATGAGAAAACTTCAACTATACCTTCTTCGACTAATCTATAGATTGCCTTAGTTGCAGTTGTTAATTTGATTGTTGCTAAATTTGCTATTTCAGTGATATTGGCTTCACCGAGAGCATTTGTACTCAAAATGATTTTTCTTTTTGTATTATCGAGACCTATTTTTTTTAAAGATTTATCAATCAATTGGGAATACTTACCATTAACTTGAGATATCCAAAAAAATGGGAAATTTTCCAAACTTTTGGGATCGTTATTTGGCAAATAATTTTCAAAATTTTTTAACATGAGCAGCAATTAAACTTAAAAAAATATAATTGATTATACAAGAAAAAAGACAAAGATTATTTTATTTCAAAATAACTTGACAAATACATTAATTTTTCAGATATTGATGTTGAGTATAAAAATACATGGAAAAGTGAATTGAATATTATATCTAGAAGTCTCTCTTTAGGAGATGGAAAAATTAGAGTCGTGGTTAAAGACTCAATTGATATACAAAATGAAGTGACGACACTTGGAACTCAGGCGCGCAGTGGAGCATGCCCTGCAATTTCCCATGCTGAAATTATAAAAAATATACTCAGCAGTGATTGCAAAATTATTGGAAAAACTCATCTTCATGAACTTGCATTCGGTATAACTGGAATAAACAAAAACTTCGGAACACCATTAAATGTTAAATATCCGCAACTTATTCCAGGAGGCTCTTCCAGTGGTTCGGCTGCAGCTATTGCAGCAGGTCTAGCAGACTTCAGTATTGGTACGGATACTGGTGGCTCAATTCGTATGCCAGCCGCTTGCTGTGGAGTGTATGGATTAAAACCTTCATTTGGTCGTGTAAGTCGTGATGGTGTTTGGCCAAAAGATACCACTTTAGACTGCGTCGGACCATTCGCATCAGATATCAACAATCTGATTCTTGCTATGCAGATCATTGATCCTACATTTAACGAAATCCAAATCGATCTACAGCAGATTCAATTAGGAATATTACGTGTCGAAGCGGAATCTGAAATTTGGCGTGTCTTAGATGCTGAGTTAACAAAAATTGATTTACCTCAAAAAAATCTATTCATAGACAATATTGATGAGGCATATCAAGCAGGTATGTCGATCATTAATTACGAAACTTGGGGTGCATATCATGATCTTACTCAAACTGGACTTCTAGCCAATGATGTTCAGCAGCGTTTATTAAAAGCATCTGAAACCACTCAACAAGATGTAGAAAATGCTGAATTAATAAGAACTCAATTCACAGAGCAGATCAATGATTTACTCAACAATGTTGATGTTTTGATACTGCCGACACTACCTCAATTTCCACCTAAATTAGACGAAGCTGAAAATACTGTTGCTTTCCTCAATTTAACTAAGCTCGTGCGACCATTCAATCTATCGGGCCATCCAGCGCTTACGATTCCATATGAAACATCAAATGGCTTACCTGTCGGTATGCAATTAATTGCTAAGCATGGTGAAGATGAAAAATTGTGTGCTATTGCACAACACATTGTCGATATTACGAAGCATTCACAAGGAGGTGGCAAATGAGCAATTTAGCCAAAGATCAAACAGAGAGCTTGATTGATCTTGAAGAATTATGTCAAGAGATTAGACAGCGAGCGTGTTCAGGTGAATTTGACGAACAAGCATACGTGAGTCAAGACATTATTCAAAAACTGAAATCAATTGGGGTATATCGTGCTTTAGTTCCTAAACGTTTCGGTGGTGATGAGGTTTCACCGCGTACGTTTTGTGAACTTATTGAAAGGCTCTCTAAAGCAGATGGATCAGTAGGTTGGGTTGCAAGTTTTGGTATGAGCCCAGCTTATCTTGGGAGTTTACCTGAAGAGACACTTTCCGAACTTTATAAAAATGGTCCAGATATCGTTTTTGCTGGTGGAATTTTTCCACCGCAAGCTGCTCAAGTGACCAATGAGGGTTTAGTTGTAAAAGGCCGTTGGAAATTCTCAAGTGGTTGTAAAGGTGCAGATATCGTTGGTGTAGGCATTGCCCCGATCAAAGATAATGAATCTCATGGCTTACCACGTATGGCTGTTTTACCAGCGCATAAAGCACAAATTGAAATGACGTGGGATACAGTAGGTTTAAAAGGCACAGGTAGTCACGATCTCATTGTCGATAATGTACTTGTACCTGAGCATTGGACTTTTGTTCGGGGTGAGCCATCTAAACTCAGCGAACCATTTTTCAAATATCCATCCCTCTCTTTGGCGACTCAAGTCCTCACCGTAGTCGGAATTGGCGTAGCCTCGGCGTCATTGGAAGAATTTAGAAAATTAGCTCCAGGTAAGTCGTCGATTACTGGAGGTGCAGAAATTGCTAATCGACCTATCACTCAGTACGAATTTGCGAAAGCTGAAGCTGAGTTCCTAGCTGCAAGAACATGGTTCTACAACACCATGGATATTGTATGGGAAGAAGTACTCAACGGGCGAAAACCTGAACCACATTTAATTAGTGATATGCGTCTATCTTGTACACATGCGGCAAGAGTCTGTGCAAAGGTCACCCGCAAAATGCAAATGTTAGCTGGCATGACTGCCATTTATACCAACCATCCATTTAGTCGCTTTGTGAATGACACGAATGTCGTGACACAGCATGCATTTATGGGTGATGCAACTTTACAAAATGCTGGTGCGATGAGCTTTGGGCTTAATCCGACACCTGGATATTTATAAATGACCGAAAAGAAGGAAATCGAAATGGAAGCTAAAAAATCATTACGCGTATTGTTCTGTATGGGGATTAACCAAAACTTCTTTGATGCAGAGCCAGCAGAAGCAAAAGCAGTATGGGCAGCATTTGGTGAAATGTGGAATGGTATCCATGATTTACCTGGCGTTCATGTATACGGCAACTTAGATGATGATCAAAGCATGGTAGGTGCAAGTACGGGTTGGCCTTGGACAACCTATTTATTGGCTGATGTACCTGATATTGAAACAGTTCATGCTGCATGTAATTTATTCCGTACGACTGTGGTCGGAGAAGGTCCATATAAACTTTGGAAGTATTGCAAAGTTGAAGCAAGAGTTGGTCGTGAATTAATTATTCAACGATAAGGATATCGATATGGTCGACTCTAATGAACTCAAAAGCATTCTTCAACGTCTTCAACAGTTGGAAGCGCAGAATCAAATTCGTAATTGCCTAAATCGCTATATGGAAATTTGTGATGAACTTAATCAAAACACAAATTTAGAAGCGCTGATGGATTTATTTGATCGTGAGTGTATTTGGGAGGGGGTAGGGAAAAAATACGCCCAGTCATTTGGTCGGCTTGAGTCTTGGCAGGCAGTATATGACATGTTTAAAACATACACGCTGAAGGACTCGCATTTTGTTATGAATGCACATTTTGTGAATTCTGAACAAATTTATATTGAGGGTGATGTGGCTGTTGGTCACTGGTTGATGTTGCAAACATCAACTTTCAAAACGGGTGCAAGCCACTTGAATGCAGCCAAACTGACAATCCGTTTTAAGCAACAAAATAATGGCATTTGGAAAATCAAACACTTCCAAACAGAAAATATTTTCAGTCGACCAGTAACGCATTGGACCAGTGATGATGAGTTACCAGTACCGCAATCAAATTTAGTCGGTTGAGTTGCATAAACAGTTATAAGGGAATACATGATGAATAGTGCAATACCAGTTCAAAATATTGAAATTGATTACAATGAATTAGTTCAAAGTGACCGAGTGCATACCTCTTTATATAAAGATGCACAAATCTTTGAAGATGAAATGGAAAAAATTTTCTACAGCACTTGGGTTTGGGTTGCTCATGCAAGTGAAATTCCAGATGCTGGTAGTTATAAAACGATTAATATTGGTAAACAACCTGTAGTTGCTGTACGAGATCGTAAGAAAAAAGTCCACGTCTTACTTAACCGCTGTCGCCATCGTGCTGCTACAGTTTGTGAGCATAAAAAAGGCAAAACGAATAGCTTTGTATGTCCATATCATGGTTGGAGTTACGCTTTGGATGGTACATTGCGTGGCGTTCCTTCACCTGAAAGTTATGGTGAATGTTTAGATAAATCTGAATTTCCACTGATCAGCCTACGTGTAGAAGAATATAACGGTATGATCTTTGCAACCTTCAAAGACGATATCGAGCCATTAGAAGACTTTTTAGGTGCTGCGAAAAAGTGGATTGATCTATTCATGAAGCAAGGCGCAGGTTATCCAGTCAAAGTATTAGGTGAACATCGTTTTACATTCCCAGGTAACTGGAAGATTCAGTTGGAAAATACAACTGACGCGTATCATTTCCCATTAGTTCATAAATCATTCTTAAGTTCTGTAGACGAAAAAACAGAAGAGCTTTTCAACTTTGAAAATCAACCAGGCTATGTTGAAGATCTAGGAAATGGTCACAGCGTGATGGTGATGATTCCAGAACTGGTAGATCTTGATGAAGAGTTGATGGAGCGACCAATCCAAGAGCGTTTTGAAGAACTTGCCCAAGCGCTGCGTGAAGAAGGTCATGAGGAACTTGAAGTTCGTCGAATTTGCCGTGCTGTCGGTGGTTCGGGCTTTAACTTAAATATTTTCCCTAACATTGCATGTTCTATGGCGTTCTTCCGTGTAATGCAACCATTAGCGGTAGATAAAACTGAAATTCACCACTCAGTGATTACGATGGATGGTGGACCACAAATTGCCAACCAATATCGCCTACGTCTACATGAACATTTCCAAGGTCCTTTCGGTTTTGGTACGCCAGATGATGCGGAAGCTTGGGAGCGTGTACAGCATGGTGCAAATGCGGGCAATGATCTTTGGATCATGTTGAACCGTGGTTTACCAGGAGAAGTCAAAACTGAAGATGGTCTGAAGAGTGACGTGAGTGCTGAAACAGGCATGCGTGGCGCTTACCAACAATGGAAAAAGTTGATGACGGCTTAAGGGGAAGAGCATGAAAATTAATTTAAATCTTTTGAACGAAGTAACAGCATTCATTTGGGCTGAAGCTGACATGTTAGATCATTCAGAGTATCAAGCATGGTTAAATTTATGGAATGAAAATGGCAAATACATCATTCCAATTGATCCATCATTGACAGATTACGAAAACCATTTGAACTATGCATATGACAATCACCACATGCGTCAATTACGTGTAGAGCGTTTAGAAAATGGTGAAGCAATCTCGACAGCTCCCAAGGCCAATACTGTTCGCAGCCTGTCACGTGTGCGAATTATTGAAGAAACTGATCACAAGATAATTTTACGCTGTGCACAAAATTTAAGAGAGTTCCGCAAAGAAAATTTGCGTCATTACACTGCTGATGTGATTTATGAGCTAATACGTCAAGAGAATGGCGAACTCAAAATAGACCGTAAAATTATCAATCTAGTCAATTCGACAGATACCTTAGCTGGTATCAGTTACATTCTATAGGAGGTGACCATGTCACAAGTTGTTTTGGTTACTGGTGCTGCCTCTGGTTTAGGTAATGTGATTGCTGAATATTTTGCTGAACAAGGGCATCAAGTTATTTTAACTGCAAGTACCTTAGAAAAAGCGGAAAGCGCTAAAGCTGCGAGTCAGTATCCATCGCAGATGTATCCCTTAAAACTGGATATATCAGTAGAGCAGGACTTTAGAGATGCAGTGAGTTGGATTGAAACTCATTTCAACAAGTTGGATGTTTTAATCAATAACGCCACAGTAACTAAAGCAACTCCTGTCCTTGAAATCACTGCGAGAGATTTTGATTGGGTGACACAAGTCAACCAACGAGGAACCTTTCAGTCATGTCAAATTATTGGTCAATATATGGCATCTAAAGGCTTTGGTCGAATTATCAACATGGCTTCGTTGGCTGGTCAGAATGGTGGTACTGCAACAGGAGCACATTATGCAGCTTCAAAAGGTGCAATCGTAACTTTGACTAAAATTTTTGCAAAAGAATTTGCCGCTAAAGGTGTGACGGTAAATGCCGTAGCACCAGGACCAATGGAGTCTCCAATAGTACACAGCGTTGTTTCAGATGAAAAAATGGAAGCGTTTATCAATAATATTCCTGTTAAGGCTTTAGGCAGTATGAGTTTTATCGCTGAAACTTGTGCTTTGTTAGCATCCCCACAAGCAGCTTTTGTGACAGGAGCAACATGGGATATTAACGGAGGACTATTTATGCGCTAAGCATTGGCTTAGTCATAAAGGGGGAAAACTATGAACGAAAAATACTCCGTAATAGTAAATAAAAGATCAGTAGAAGCGGAAAATGTTGTTGTCTTAGATTTAATTTCAGCAACTGAGTCTCCATTACCTGAAATCGAAGCTGGATCACATATCGATCTATTCCTGCCTAATGGTTTAATCCGTCAGTATTCTCTATGTCAAGATCCTAGTTTAAAAGGTGTTTTTCGATTAGGGATCTTAAAAGATGATGCATCAAGAGGGGGATCACTGTCGGCGTTTAATGACATCACTGAAGGGATGCAACTACAAGTCAGCCATCCTAAAAATTTGTTCCCATTGTTAGATGCATCTCACAGCGTTTTAGTTGGTGGTGGTATTGGGATTACACCGTTAATTACCATGGCTTATGATTTATTGAATAACAATAAGTCATTTGAATTGCATTATTGTGCAGCTTCTAAACAAACCGCTGCATTTGTAGATGAAATCAAGCAAGGTCCCTTAGCGAGTTATACAACTTTCCATTTTAAAGATGATGGTGCAAATCATCGTGAATTTTTTGATCACGCAATGAAAGATATTGCCAAAGATTCACATTTATATACCTGTGGTCCTAATGGATTTATGGATTGGATTATTAATCTTGCTGAGTCTAAGGGTTTTAGTTCCGATCAATTACATAAAGAATATTTTCAGGTAGATATTGATTTAGGTGGCGCTAGTTTTGAAGTTGTTGCACAACAAAGTGGTAAAACGATTCAAGTCGCTCCAGAGGAAACTATTCTGCAAGCTTTAGCGCGAGAAGGGATTAAAGTCGAGTTATCGTGCGAACAGGGCGTTTGTGGAACGTGTATGTGTGATGTGCTTGAAGGCGAACCCGATCATCGAGACGTCTACTTTACTGACGAAGAAAAAGAAAGTAATGAGCAGATTTTAGTGTGTTGTTCTCGATCAAAAACACCGAGATTAGTTTTAGATATTTAATAG
The DNA here is from genome assembly GCF_056779735.1 of Acinetobacter sp. 24-47-67. NCBI lineage: Bacteria > Pseudomonadati > Pseudomonadota > Gammaproteobacteria > Moraxellales > Moraxellaceae > Acinetobacter > Acinetobacter sp. 24-47-67. Next base: position 116,906 of record NZ_JBWYIK010000009.1, on the reverse strand, counting down.
TTGAATTGCCATCATGGAAGGTCATTTTGGGATTCAGGAGAAGGGAATGAATAGTTATCAAAAATCGGAAGAACAAGCTATTGATCCGATGAAATTCCGCAGAGCACTCGGTAATTTTGCAACTGGGGTTACCATTATTACAGCGCAAAATGCGCAAGGTGAAAAAGTGGGTGTAACTGCCAATAGTTTTAACTCAGTTTCATTAGACCCACCTTTAATCTTGTGGAGTATTGATAAAAAATCGACCAGTTTTGAAGTTTTTAAAAACTCTAGTCATTTTGCAGTCAATATTTTATCTGGATCTCAAATCGAGGTATCGAATAAATTTGCTAAACGCAATATTGATAAATTCAAAGGAGCAAACTACCGTTTGGGTGTAGGTAATGCTCCAGTTCTGGAAAATTGCTCTGCTGTTTTTGAATGTGAATTATTTCAAATTGTAGAAGGCGGGGATCACTGGATTATTATTGGAAAGGTCGTTAATTTTCAAGATGAAGGTCGTAGTCCATTAGTATATCACCAGGGTGCGTACTCAGCAGTAACACCACACCCAATGTTAAGAATTAAAGATTCAAATCCAGTCCAAACTGATGATTTGGGTCAACTATATCAAGGTAACTTATATAATAATGTTGCCTATCTCATGAGTCGAGCATTCAAGTTTTATCAAAATGATTACATCCCAAAGCAATTAGTCACAGGTTTTAGAACGAGTGAAGCTCGAATGCTTTTAGTGCTAGGCAGTGGTGCAAGTTCATGCAAAGATGATTTACCACGTGATATAGCAATGCCTATGCGAGAAATAGAAAGAGCAGCGGAAATCCTTAAGAAGGATGAGCTACTAGTCGAAACAGAAGAATTCTACCAATTAACGGATAAAGGTAAAAAAACCGCACATTATTTATTTGATATAGCTGATGAGCATCAAAATGAAGTATTTGCAAAATACAGTGACCAAGAAAAGAATACCTTTATCACCATTCTAAAAGATATTGCGGGTATTCATTAAATCAAATTGGGCTAAATGTTAGATCATTTGGCCTTTTTTCAATCTATGAAGATTTAAAAGGGATTTAATTATTAATTAAGGTATATAAATATACTTAAAAGAAAATTGAATTTTCTATGGAATTGGAAAAGAATTGGGTTGAATATATGAAATTTCATATAGCTGAATAGAAAAAATTAAACAGGGTTGAGTGAGAAAATCAGTAAAAAACTAAGGGGAAGTTGAGTGAAAAAGTTACCTACATTTGCAATACTAGCAATTTGCTGTAATACAGCAGTTTATGCGGACTTGGTAAAAGATAGTCAAACGACAATAAATTTAAGAAATTTCTTTATTGATCGAAATAACACAACACAGCCTGATGTTGGTAGTTGGTCACAAGCATTAGGTCTAAAGTTTAGTTCAGGTTATACCAATACACCCGTTCAGGTGGGTTTTGACGTGACTTCAAGTTACGCACTAAGATTATCAAATCATAATGCTGAAAGGTCTGATTCGATCTTACCATTTGATCCCATAAAAAATGAGCAAGAACGTAGTTATAATAAATTTGGTGCAACCTTAAAGCTGAAATATAAAGATTCTGAGCTATTAGTTGGGGAACTTTCGCCAAGAACACCTGTTGCATTTATTGATGATTCACGTCAGTTGGTGACAACATATGCTGGTGCGGCATTTGAAACGAAAGCGATTCAAAATTTAAAATTTTCAGCTGGAAGAATCACTCATATAAACGCGCGTAATGATGATGAATTTGAAAAACTAAGCTTGTTTGCACCAGGTAAAGCAAGAATAGAAAGTAATGGTTTAAGTTATGTTGGTTTAGACTATAATTTTAGCCCTAAAATTTCAGGCTCTTACTGGTTTGGTCAGCTCGAAGATATTTATAACCAACATTATTTAAATGCAGCATATAACACTCAAATTGGCGACTCTAAAATCAAATTAGATGCACGTTATTTCCATAACAGTGAAGCTGGTGACAAATACTATGGAAACATAGATAGCAAAACATTTGGCGTTCAGGCCAACATTCAAAATGGCTCACATAGTTTTGCTGCAGGTGTTCAAAAAAATTCCGGGGATACCAATTTTCCAACATTTGATGGATTCGCTCCTCAACCTTTCCTACATACTTGGTCAACTTTAGGTTTCATCAAACCTGAAGAACTTACTTATCATGCACTTTATTCTTATGACTTTAAAAATGTTGGTTTGCCGGGTTTAAGAACGACTTTGCGTTATTTATATGGTACGAACATAGAGCGTAATGGCCTACCAGATAATAAAGAAACTGAAGCTAATTTCATTGTCGGCTACACCGTTCCAGAAGGGTCTTTTAAAGGGTTGGGTATAGAATGGAGGTATATCGACACGACTACTAAATATGGTGCAGGAACAACCAATGGTAATGATTTTGTTGAAAATCGAATCATTACTACATATAGCTATAAATTCTAATTACATAAACAGTTAATGGACAAACTGGAGATTATATGATGTTTAAAAAATTATTATTATCAACAAGCTTAATCGCAATTGCCACTTATGCTCAAGCTGATATCACGATTGGAGTTGTGACATCATCATCCGGACCTGTAGCAATGGTAGGTATACCACAAAAAAATACAGTTGCTTTATTACCTAAAAAAATTGGTAATGAAAATGTTCGATATATTTCTCTTGATGATGCGAGTGATCCTACAGCATCTGTCAAAGCTGTCGAGAAACTAATTAAAGAAAACAAAGTTGATGCAATTATTGGTCCTTCTGGTTCACCAAATGCTTCTGCAGTGATAGGGACAATTGCTAAAGCGAAAGTACCTCTTCTTGCACCTGTTGGTACTTCTACGATAGTCATGCCAATGACGGATCAAAAAAAATGGGTGTTTAAGACCACTCAGAATGATGAAATCATCGCAGAAGCGCTTGTGCAAGATATGGTGAAGCGAAAAATTACAACTCTAGGATTTATCGGTACTGCTGATCCGTATGGAGAAAACTGGGGAAAAGTCTTAGCGAATTTAGCAAAGAAAAATGGGATTAAAATCGTTGCTCAAGAATCATTTCAACGTCAAGATACCTCTCTAACTGGTCAAGCGTTAAAACTCATAAGTAAAAAACCACAGGCAATTCTAGTTGCAGCACCAGGCAGTTCAGCAGTGCCTCCACAAACTGCTTTATATGATCGAGGCTATCGAGGGCAAATTTATCAAACGCATGGTGCGGCTTTAGATCAATATTTAAAAATGGGTGGCAAGAAAGTAGAAAATACGATTTTAGCTGCCAGTTTAATGCTTGTTTTAAATGAAGTATCTAATACACATCCTTCTAAGAAAATTGCTACTAAATATATCAATGATTATAAAGCAAAATATAAACAAACACCTGCAACTTTCGGGGCAAATGTGTATGACGCAGGTATTTTGCTTGAAAAAGCTGTACCGACTGCTTTGAAAAAAGCAAAGCCTGGCACCGTGCAATTCCGTGAAGCTCTACGTGATGCATTGGAATCTACAAAAGAAGTCGCAGGAACTCAAGGCGTGTATAACATGAGCCCATCTGATCATAGTGGATTTGACAAGCGTGGGCGTGAAATGATCATTGTTAAAAATGGTCAGTGGAAACTACTGAAGTAAATTTAGCTTTTCATCATAAATGAACTCAGAGCGATATGCATATGTCGCTCTAGGTAAATTCATCCTCAAAAAAGGGTAGGAAGATGTTATGGATTTAAATATCGCGTTAATTTTGGGGCAGGATGGTATTACCAGTGGTGCTATTTATGCATTATTAGCGCTATGTATCATTTTGGTTTTTACTGTCACTCGGATATTACTCATTCCATTGGGTGAATTTGCTGTATTTGGTGCATTGACTTTGGCATCCATTCAAGCAGGTATTCCAAGCTTAATAGTTTGGCTGGTCGTTGCGTTTTTTATTGTCAATACAAGTCTGGATTTATACGCTAAATTTTTTAAAAATCAAATATTTAATATCAAAATTTTTATTGCGTCATTGATTTATATTTCTTTGATCGTTATCGCGATGTACACACTACCTTTAGCGACGCTTCCAATGCCAATTCAAGTTTTATTGACTTTGGCTGTGATTACACCGCTTGGTCCTCAAATGTATCGCACTTTTTTTCAACCTTTAGTCGCAGCCAAACCTTTAGTTTTATTGATCGTGTCGATAGCGGTTCATGTGGCATTAGTCGGTTTAGGACTCGTGATATTCGGTCCAAATGGTGCTCAAACACAACCGTTTAGTGACAAAAGCTTTGAGATTGGAACTCTTGTTTTAAGTAGTCAAACTTTGATCATTATCGCTTCATTCTTTGTGATGATTTTAGTGCTTTGGTATTTTTTTGAAAAAACACTCTATGGCAAGGCATTGCATGCAACCGCTGTCAATCGAATCGGTGCACAGCTCATGGGTATTTCTCCAATCTTTGCGGGCAAACTGACTTTTGTTTTAGCTACATTTATCGGAACCTTATCAGGCATTTTAATTGCACCGATCACAACCCTGTATTACGACTCAGGATTTATTTTAAGTCTGAAGGGATTTGTAGGGGCAATCATTGGAGGACTAATCAGCTTCCCAGTCGCAGCAATTGGTGCCGTGATTGTTGGTGTTATTGAGTCTTTCTCCATGTTTTGGGCAAGTGATTACAAAGAAATCATCGTCTTTACATTAATTATTCCTTTCTTACTTTGGAAATCACTCACAACTCGTCATGTTGAGGAGGATGAAGAATGAAATCAAAAACTTATTTCTTTATATTTGCGCTAATTGTATTCATCAGCCCATTTTTTTTACCGACCTATCAAGTCACGTTATTGAACTATATTGGTCTAAATGCATTAGTCGTGTTAGGTCTTGTATTGGTGACAGGCGTTGGAGGCATGACTACATTTGGTCAAGCAGCCTTAGTTGGAATTGGCGCATACGCAACTGCTTACTTAACTGTGACTGAACAATTACCAAGTTTCCTCGCATGGACAGGTGGTAATCCTTGGTTTGGACTTCTGCTCGGAATAGTCATTACAGTCGCATCTGCGATTTTGGTGGGTGGCTTAACACTAAAACTTTCAGGGCATTATCTGCCTTTAGGTACGATCGCTTGGGGCATTTCACTTTATTATTTCTTTTCGACCATTGAAACTTTAGGTGGGCATTCTGGAATTTCGAATATTCCCTCTATCTCTATCGCAGGATTTGCCTTTGATAATGGCAATAAAATGTTCTACCTCATTTGGCTCATTGTATTTATTGCCATTATTTTGACAAAAAATCTTTTAAATTCTCGAGAGGGTCGAGCGATCCGCGCTTTGAAAGGCGGACAAGTAATGGCTGAGTCTATGGGAGTAAATACGTTTAGAGCAAAAATGATCATCTTTGTGATTGCTGCAATTTTTGCATCAATTTCAGGGTGGCTTTATGCACACACGCAAACTTTTATTAACCCGACACCTTTTGGACTCCAAATGGGTATCGACTACTTGTTTATGGCGTTGTTAGGCGGTGTCGGTAGTATTTGGGGTGCAATATTAGGTGCAGGCATATTCACCATGGTACGCCAATGGTTGCAAGATGCTTTGCCTATTATTTTTGGCGGACAAGGTCATTATGAAACAATCGTATTTGGATTAATCATTGTTGTATTGATGCAAAAAGCACCATCAGGGATTTGGTCATTTATTACTAAGTTGATCCCAAATAAATATAAGCCTGTAGATTTATATCCTTCAATCCACCCCATTCCTCAAATGGACAAAGCAGACAATCAAATCAACAAGGGTGAATTGATATTAGATGCGAAGAACATCACGAAAAAATTTGGTGGCTTAGTTGCGAACAATGAAATGAATCTGAAAATTCACGCTGGAGAGGTTCTCGCTTTAATTGGTCCGAATGGTGCTGGTAAAAGTACCATGTTCAATCAAATATCAGGTGTAGATGTTCCAACAAGCGGTGAAGTTTTATTTAAAGGTAAAAAAATAAATGGCATACCATCCAGAGAAATTGCCAAATTAGGATTAAGTCGCACATTCCAACACGTAAAAATCTTGCCTGAAATGACAGTATTAGAAAATACAGCCATAGGTGCTCATTTGCGCGGAGAAAAAAGTGTCATCTCATCCATGTTACTTCTTGATCGAGTTGAAGAAAATGAACTTCTCAATGAGGCTAAATATCAACTAGAACGTGTAGGGCTTGGAGAATATTTGTATGTTGAAGCTGGCAGTTTAGCACTCGGGCAGCAACGTATTTTAGAAATTGCACGTGCTTTATGTGCGAACCCAAGCTTATTACTACTTGATGAGCCCGCAGCAGGATTAAGATTTAAAGAGAAACAAGCCTTAGCTGAACTTCTATCTAAATTACGTGCTGAAGGTATGGCGATTCTCTTGGTCGAGCATGATATGGACTTTGTCATGAATCTCGCAGACCGAATTGTGGTCATGGAGTTCGGTCAAAAAATTGCTGAAGGATTACCAGAAGAAATTCAAAAAAATGAAGCTGTATTGGAAGCTTATTTAGGAGGTGCTGCATGATCACAATGCTTGGAAATCAAGAGGGCACGCCTCTGCTAGAAGTAAATAATTTGAGTGTTGCTTACGGAAAAGTCGAAGCGCTTTCAAATTTTAATATGCGTGTTAATCAAGGTCAAATTGTTTCTGTCGTTGGTCCAAATGGTGCGGGTAAAACAACTTTATTGTCTGCAATTATGGGCGTGCTGGGTTCTAAAGGAAACGTCGATTTCGATGGGCATGTGGAGCAATGTCCACAGGTTGAGCAAATGGTCATTCGTGGGCTTGGATTAGTGCCTGAAAAACGAGAGTTATTTGGAACAATGTCTATCGAAGACAATCTTATGCTTGGCGCTTTTCAACGCTATCGCCAAAGAGACAAAGAGATTTTCAGCACTTTAGATGAAGTGTATGACATTTTTCCTCGTTTGAAAGAAAGACGATCACAGCAAGCAGGGACACTTTCAGGTGGTGAACGACAAATGCTTGCAGTGGGTCGTGCACTCATGGCTAAACCTAAATTGTTGATGCTTGATGAGCCGAGTTTGGGATTAGCACCACTCATCACTCGAGAAATTTTTAAGGTCATTGACCAATTAAGAGGACATGGCGTGTCTATCTTGTTAGTTGAGCAGAATGCCAGAGCTGCTTTAAAACTTGCAGATTATGCTTATGTCCTTGAAATGGGAGAACTATCAATGGAAGGAAGGGGCTCTGATTTAGTTGAAGATCCAAGAATCATCGAAAGTTACTTAGGAATTAATAGTAAGCATCAAGACGTATTAGCTATATAGAACATAACAAATCATACGATTTTCAGGGATTTGAATGGATGTCAAAAAAAATTTTGGTATATGGTGCTGGAGCCATAGGCTGTGTAGTTGCTGCTAGATTAACGCTAGCAGGACACCAAGTCACTGTTCTAGCGCGAGGGGAAAAAGTCGAAACGCTAAAGCAAAAAGGGATTCATTTAAAAGATGTACTGGGTGAGTTCCAAGTACATCCATCTCGAATTGTGGATACTGAAGAATGCATTGAAAAACAGGATTTTATCTTTATAGCAACCAAGTTTAACGCTTTATATGAAATTTCAACTCAGTTGAAGCGTTATATGCATAACGCGACAGTCATTGTCCCGTTAATGAATGGAATACCCTTTTGGTATTTTTACGGTTTAGAGAATAACTCTAAAAAATCAAGGATAAATTGTTTAGATCAACAGGGAGTTTTAAACGAGCATTTTCCATTAGAACATTTAATTGGCGCTGTTGTATTTATTACAGCGCAAAGTGTCAATGAAAATGAGGTCAAATCAGACAATCCATATTTGTTGATCTTTGGTGAGCCAAGTCATCAAATGACTGAACGATTACATGCGCTTGTTGAATTGTTTGAAAATACAAGTATCGAAGCACGACCCGTAGAGAACATCCGAGATCAAATTTGGACCAAGGTTATGGCTAACTTGAGCTCCAATCCATTGTCGGTTGTGGCTGATGCTCCGCTAAGTAAAATTTATTCTGATCACAATTTAACTCGAATTACGCAACAAATTTTATATGAAGTTCGAGCTGTTGCGGCTTGCTATGGCGCTCGTATCAATATCGACCCAAACACATTTTTAAAATTGGGTTCAGAGATGGGGGAAACATATACATCAATGTGGCATGACTACAAAAATCATCGCCCTTTAGAGTTAGCACCCATTGCAGAAGCTGTATTTGAATTGGCAGATGCTTATGAATGTCCGATGCCGACATCCAAACTTATATATGAATTAACGGTCTATTTAAGCGAACAAGCCAGAACAAGGAATAATGAAGATGAAAAATAATGTATTGAATGTATCTGAAGCTGAATGGGCGCTCAGAGTTAAATTAGCGAATTGTTATCACCTTATTGATTATTTTGGTTGGACGGAAACAATTTTTAATCATGTCTCAGCGCGCTTACCAGGAGCTGAACACTATTATTTAGTAAATCCTTTCGGCTTGAACTATACGGAAATCACACCCGAAAATTTATTAAAAGTTGATTTAAACGGTAATAAAGTGATTCATTCTGAATATGATGCCAATCCTGCAGGATTTGCTTTACATAGTGCTGTTCATGGTGCTCGTGATGATATTCGATGTTTAATACATACACATACCACACCAATCAGTGCCATTGCACAAAAGAAAGATGGCTTTAAAAATGACAATTTTTATGGTGCGCAGTTATATGGTCGGGTAGGCTATCATGCCTTTGAAGGCATTACCCTATTCGAAGAAGAAAAACAAAGAATGATCAAAAGTTTAGGTGATCATCACATTCTGGTACTTAGAAATCATGGTGTAGCTGTGGGAGAGAGTACGATTGAAAAAGCTTTTTTCCTACTCTGGACAGTTCAACGAGCGGCAGAAATACAATGCCAAGCGGATTCAATGCGTGGTGACGATGTTGAATTAGATCATATCGTAAAACAGAAGTGTGCAGACTTAACTCAAATGTTAATTCAAGAAAGTGCTTTCGCAGATAAGTTTTTTAATGCGATGGTCCGAAAAATGCAGGAAAACAAACACTAGTTCAGGGATAAATTGCGATGAATACGATATTAAAAGAGAAAATCAGTCATAAGTCGGCATGGGTGGGCAAAGACCTAAAAAATCAGACAGATTGGATTTATTATTTAAGCGAAGAAATGCTTCATGAATTAAGCCAAAATTTGCAATTGATAGAACAACAAGATCTAGAAATTGATCAATTGAATAACACGCATTTAACGATTAATAATTCACAAGTTTTATCTGAATTTAAAAAATATGCCGATGAGCTTGAGAATGGATATGGTTTCTTTCTATTAAAAGGTTTGGATGTCTCTAAATTTAGTGAACGCCAATTGGCGATTATTTACTATTTAATAGGCATGTATATGGGTCAACCCGTTACCCAAAATCCTAAAGGCGATTTATTGGGTAAAGTAGAAAACGTTGGTGATCTTAATAACAAATCAACGCGAGTTTATGAAACAAACGCATATCTCCCTTACCACACTGACTTATCTGACGTAGTTGGATTGCTATCAATTAGAAAAGCAATGAGTGGAGGATTGAGTAGTCTCGTCAGTGCTGCCACAGTCTACAATAGAATTTTAGAAAATTATCCTGAATATCTAGGTTATTATTATCATCCGACTTATTGTGATCATCTTGGTGACTCAGAACCAACACTCACGCCTATATTTAGCTTTTATGACAAAAAATTAAGTTGCCGTTACTTAAGAGCATATATTGAACTAGGACATGAGCGAAAAGGAATACCTTTATCCAGAGTTCAAGTCGATGCGCTTGATATTTTCGATCAATACATACAAGATCCTGATCTCAGACTAGATATGATGCTTGAACCGGGTGATATGCAGTTCTGTAATAACTATTGTGTAATGCATTCACGATCGTCATTTATAGATGATGAAGACATCTCAAAGCGAAGAAAATTATTAAGATTATGGTTAAAAATGCCTAATGCCCGATCTTTAGCCAAGGATTTCCCAGGTAGAAATGGTATTCAAAAAGTAAATCTTTCTTAAAAAATGCTCATTATTTGACTACAACCTGACTCGGACTTTTAAGGCCGAGTCTTTTTTTTTGCGATTACTCAAAAGTTGTAAGACTGAATCTGATTTAGAGATGAGTATAAATAATAATTACGCACTCATCTGATTGATCACCTAAACAATATTCTTTTTTTGTTAACGCGCTATATGGTTCGGCATTATATCGTCTAACAATATTCACACTTTGAATGAGTTAAGTTAAATCAGCTTCTGGAAGTGAGTTTTCCTCATTCAGCAGTCCTGAACGCATTTTATTAAATTTGAGAGTGATTTCTATTCAAGTAGGGAGAATAATCTGCTCTTCAAACGAAAAATGTTGAAAGCCTAGACCTGACAGGGAATACGTCGTTTATCTTTATTTAATCGGGCATCGGACATGGGTATTCATCATAATGCGGCTTTGGCTTGCAACAAGTAGATTTTGATTATTTTTTTCTACCTTTGATTAGTTTAATCATTATTGATTCTCAGTTGAGAAAAAAGAACTCGAACAGATGTTCGAGTTCTTTTTCTAAAATAAACTAAATATGAGCTTAGATTTTAGAAAATGCTTTATGTAATTTTGCACAAATCACTTCTTATCTGACCATTTCATCTTTTTCTACATCTAGACTTTTCACAAAATGTTTACATCCTGTTTTGAGTAAAATAATAGTCAATAACGCTGAGAATCCACCTACGATTGAAATTGAATAACCCACCATGTTGGTATCACCGAATACTTTATCGGTAATTAATGCGACTAAAGTTGTTCCAATACCTAAACCAATTAAGCTACTGATTAACAAGAAAATTGCAGAAATTTGAGCTCGTAATTGATTTGGAGCTAAAATTTGCATAGCTGCTGTTGAGGTTGGCATTGGGAAAGATGCAAAGAACATAGCCACTGTAAAAATAGCAACAGATAACCACAGTGAGTCTACTAATGTATAGCTAATAATCGGTAAGATAATTCCTAAACCACCTAAATAACCAGCATATATTGCAGCATCACGTCGACCTTTACTTGTCAGATAGTCAGTTAACCAGCCTGCAAAGAAAACGCCAGATGTGTTTGCGATAAGTAGAATCGTTCCTAACATATAACCTGTTTCAACAGGACTTAGACCAAAGTTACGCATATAAAATGCAGGTGACCAGCTCATGACACAAAACAATGCCATTGCATAGAATGTGAAGCCCATGTAGTGACAAGTAAATGTCTTACTGTGCTTTTTTAAGAATTTAAACGAATCCGTAAATTTAACTTTTACGACATTACCTGAGGCATCGAGTTTTTGTCCTGTTCGTTGCGGATCTCTTACTGTTAAAATAAATAAAAGACCAATAAAAACGCCTGGCAATCCAACGAGAATAAAGGCAACTTGCCAAGCCTTCATCATGCCGAGTAAAGGAACATCAATAAACGTTGCATCTTTTAATAAGCTGATCACATAGCCGCCAACGAGAAAAGCCATCCCCCCACCGATAAAAGAACCAATGGAGTAAATACCAACGGCTTTACCTAATTTGTCTTTACTGAACATATCACTAAACATGGAATATGCTGCGGGTGATAATGCTGCTTCACCAATGCCAATCCCCATTCTTGAAAGAAAAAGTTGAATGAAGTTTTTACTTAGACCACAAGCCGCTGTTGCTAAGCTCCAAAAAATAATGCCAATTGCAATAATTTTTGGTCGGGAAAATCGGTCTGCTAAATAAGCGATAGGCAATCCCATAAATGCGTAAAATAGGGAAAAAGCTAAACCGTGCAATAGACTAAACTGAGTATCAGTTAAATTTAAATCTGCTTTGATCGGTTCAATCATCAAGACTAAAATTTGTCGATCAATATAAGAAAATATATAAGCCAACATACATAGTGTGACTACGTACCAAGCGTATCTCGTATTTTTTTTGACCGAAGCGGGTTCTTCAGCATTTAGAGTATTCTGCATTTTCGTATCCTATATCCTTAAGGGTTTGATTTTTATTCCATTATTTTTTTAGCTAAACTGTGACTAGGTATTCAAACTTAAGCAGCATTAGTCATATATAATGCAAAGTTAAACTCAAATACTTTTTTATCAGCATACTGATAATATTTATGATTTTATAAAAGGGCAATAGGTATGTTTAAAAAAAATACGAATTCACCTGAAATATTTGATAATGAATCGGGTTACCTTGGATTTTTATTAAGAAAGACATCCCATGTATATCGTTTAAAAATGGAGCGTGTACTTGCTGAATATTCAATCACTCCACCACAGTTCACAATTTTGAAAATTATTTTGACTTACCCAGGTTTCACAAATGCGGAAATAGCACGTTTTGCTTCATTAACACCGCAAACAGTAAATTTGATGATCTCAAAATTAGAAAAACAAAATATTCTCTATAAAACTTCTCATTCTACGAATAAGAAAATTCAATTAATTGAGATATCAGATTTAGGGAAAAAACTTATGGAAGATTGTGGTGATGCTATTGATCGTTTAGAAGATTCTCTAGTCGATGGTTTTAGTGAAAGTGAAATAAGAATCGTCAGGAATTGGATGAAAAAAATTAATGAAGAATAATTTTCTAAATTATTTGGTTTTTGAACTTGCATAATTATCAGCACACTGATAATTTTTAAGTGCATTAAAAAACTGAATGGATTTAGAGGAAAATAAAATGATCAAACCTTATGGTGTAGTAGGATTAGTTCCAACAATATGGGGCACAAGTTGTAGAGCAGATATTATGAAAAATATCTCTCATTTAGAGGAACTTACATCCGGTGCATTATGGTTGAGTTCTTTAGATATTCCAGTAAGACTGTTGGTTCTCCCAGAGGGGGCATTACAGGGCTTCAACGATGAAGCACTCGATGTTGATATTCAAGAATTCTTGGATGATGGTGCGATCGATATACCAGGCCCTGAAACAGATCGTTTAGGTGAGTTAGCTAAAAAACATAATGTTTTTATCATGGCGCAAGCCAAAGCTAAAAATGAGGATTGGCCAGGCATTATGTTTAATGTCGGATTTATTATAAATCCTCAAGGCGAAATTATTTTAAAACACCACAAAATGTCTGCTTTATTGCCATGCGAGCGTTCAGCATCACCTCATGATTTGTATGATGAGTGGGTAAAAAAATATGGTGAAGAGCTTCAATCATTTTGGCCAGTGGTTGATACGGAAATTGGTCGATTGGGCATCATGATGGCAATGGAAGGTAATTTTCCAGAAAATGGTCGAGGCCTAGCGATGAATGGTGCTGAAGTCGTCTATCGTGCATCTTTACCAGCTTCATTTACTGAAAATGATGTATTTGAAATCTCCAATCGTGCTCGTGCTTTAGAAAATAATATGTACGTAGTAGCACCTAATATTGGGGGGATGTATCTTGATGAAAATACATTAGCACCGATCGATTGTGGTGGTGGTCTTTCTATGATTGTGGACCATAAAGGTAAAATAGTGGGTAAACAGCATGATACCAATGGATCTACCTATGTCACTGGTGTAGTTGATATAGAGGCACTTCGTTATCATCGTACACACGCTCAGGTGACCAATTGGATGAAAGATATACGTGCAGAATGCGCACAATTAATTTATAAAAATAATATATATCCTAAAAATTTGTATTTGCAGCAAAAACAGGGACATCACGACGAATATAAAGCGGAAGTGATTGATAAGCAAATTCAGAAGCTTATTGATATGGGTGTCTGGAAAAAAAGCGCATATGATGAATCTTAATCAATGCACTAGCTTAAAAACCCAATAATGTATTGGGTTTTTTGGGGTATATATTTTTTAAATGATCTTTTTTTACATAAATCAAAGCGCCAGAAGCACCTGCTTTGAATTCAATACGATGTTGAGTCGGAAACCTCATCCACGAACCAGCTGAATAATTTCGTTCATTCATCACCAATTTACCTTTGATAATGAAAATTTCAATACCGTTATGATGTGTTGATTCTAAAACCTGTTGGCTTTCGAGTTTTTCGAGAAAGGTGTCTTCATACTCAGATTGAAATAGTTGGCAAATCTTTCTGTTGTTAAAATAGGTCCAGTTTCGCTCGTCACGAGTATCAATTCGTGTAGCTAATTTTTCTTCTTCAGACATTTGCATGAGTTTCACCAAGATCAGACATCCATCTAAGCTCGAGACAATATGTTTAGAAAGGTGAGGATTTCGCATATACCATCCAGATGGATAGTGCTGATGATCATCTTCAGTAAAAGTCCCGTTTAACACTAGAACTTCTTCACCGAAGGGGTGTTGATGCTCTGGGAACTGAGAATTTGAAGGGAACTCAACTAGGCTGGTTGCTCTTGCTTGTTCTAAGCCAAGACGATCAAACATCATTCGTTTAACTTCGCCTCTTGGGGATTGAATCCATTGATAATCCTCTGGAGTAATTATTACAGGTTGAGAGAAGTCAGCATTTAATCTCATGCTTTTAGCCTAAAAAAGAGCATTAAAGTAATTAATATTATCAAAAAAAGCGTGAATTTAAGATGAAAACCTGTTCAAGTTCGAGTGTGATTGGGTGTGGAGCAACTTTGACTTTGGTCGGCTAGCTTCTCTTTTCTCTTTCGAATAATTTAATCTATGTCGACTTTATTTGAGAATCTAAGTCAATAAAAAAGCACTTTATAAGTGCTTAATTGCAACATAAGAATGAACTAGTTCGTGATATTTGATTGTTTTACGATACATGGATATTCAAACGTTCCAGCGGTAGTATCTTTCAATAAATTTGACCAAAGTTTATTTTTGGTATTAATCCAACCATAAATATCTTCATAGAACTCCGAGTTTAAATTAGCTTTTTCAATGTAAGATTTATTGAGTAGAAATTTAGTCATTAAGCACATAGAGTTAAGCTCTACAGGATTACGATCTTTTTCAAGACTGAAGTTATTTTTGGCTTCTTTTTCATACTTACGAAGCATAGTTGCTTTTAAAAGAGTAGATTCGAATAACTCCATTGTTAAATTATTTGGGGAGGTTTGATTAGCTAAAGCAAAAATATTTCCATCAATACGTAACATTGTAGGTAAAAAACTTGCTTGAATATCCACTTCTTGTTGAAGTGAAGGCGATGAATTACATCCAGTAGAAAACAATGCAGCAGTTAAAATAGTAACTATTAATAAATGTGAATTTTTAAACATCGGGATAAATTCCTTGTTCAGCTAAAACCTTTAGCATTTTTGGATTATAATCTTGGTTGAAGAGTAATTTGTACATTGAGCGGTTGATTTTCTCACCACTATTTTTCATCTGTAAAACTGCCGCACCAGCCATTACATCACTAATATTAAGATCATCTAAAGTACCTTTGAGTCCAATCAGATCTTGAATAGCGAAAGTTGTTCCAAACCTAGTTTTAAACTCATTACTTTTAAATTCTGCAACGATTAATGCTGCTTCTTTCACAACATTTTTTTTCAAATATCTCTGGAACAGAACGTACATTCTTGTGTGGTAGCCTGTTGCAGATAATAGATTCTCATGTGGTAATACATCATGTTCTAATCCAAAACGAATTGCCAATGCGTATTCTAGCTTATTTGTATTTACTAAGTGTTTCCACATATGAGCAGGCATCATAAAGTTGTATGGTTGAACTATTTTCCGATTAAACTCTAAAAGGCAAAATGGTTGACTGACAGAACAGTTTTCAATTTTATCAGGGTAGCCTTCCCATGCTTTAGCATTACCAGGAACTGTTTCAGTGTTTGGACCTAATTTATCACTCATAATTTTACTCAAAAGGTTTCATAGGCTTAGATAAATCGAATGTTTCAACTTTCACCTCAGCAGGTTGATAACCAATTTCATGAACTATTGTTTTGCCATCATTCCCGGTAAAGTTTTCAATTTTTTCACCATTTGGTAATGTTAAAATATAGAAAAAATCAGCATGAGGTGTTCCGTTGTGTTCATCTTTGAATTCAAATTGAGCTTTATAAAGCTCTTTGTTATCAATTAAATTGTTAGATTCAACTAAAGCATTTGTACTTTGAGAAAATGAACCCATTCCCAATCCTTGTGACTTTCCAACTAGAACTTGACCTGGAATAAAAGTCGCCCCACATGTAGTTTTATCTCCAGCGACAATCATTCCTTGCCATTAATAAGAACAAGACTATTACTAGCTATTGCTGAAACCATTGTTTTGCATTTCGGACAGTAGTGTTTCATACCTTGAAGATGAGCAGCTTTTCCCTGAACAATAAAAGTACTATCAACTTCAGTAACTACACCACCATGAGTTGTTTTATCGCCTATTGTTATTGTTGCTTGCATTTTAAGTCTCAAGTTGACTAACCCAATTGAATAGTCAAATATTATCGATAAAAAGGCTGTGACATGTGATGCTCTTTTGTAAACAAAACATATTGAATAATAATGTTATTTCAAAATTACGTAGTTGCTAGGATCTATGGTCATTATTAAGTTGTAATTTAGCGTTGGAATTGAATAATTTTATGTTTTTTTAATATTAATATGGGAATAATAGCTAGGCACTTATTTGTTGACTCACACTTTAACGTTTTTGCATAAATGCGGTAATCGATTTCTAAATTTTTGACTTATAACTATTCATTTAAAATCTCATTTTTTATAAATAATTTGGCTGTTGGCTGTTGGCTGTTGGCTGTTGGCTGTTGGCTGTTGGCTGTTGGCTGTTGGCTGTTGGCTGTGAAGTGTTGCCTCTTTCCAATAATTTAATCTAGATCGACTTTATTTGAGAATCTAAGTCAATAAAAAAAGCCTCAATCTTTCGACCGAAGCTTTTAAAATTTTGGAGCGGGAAACGAGACTCGAACTCGCGACCCCAACCTTGGCAAGGTTGTGCTCTACCAACTGAGCTATTCCCGCAATATGGTGTGAATTATAGTGATTTTGCACACCCTGTCAACACTTCCAAAACTTAATTGATGAATTAATCAGCACGTCGCCATAAAGTTCCTTGACGCGTATCTTCAAGTACAATGCCTTGATCAAGAAGATTTTGGCGAATTTCATCTGCACGCGCAAAGTTTTTCTCTTTTTTGGCATCTTTGCGTTGTTGAATGAGATCTTCAATTTCATCATTACTCAAAGATAAGCTTTCTTGACCAATATCTGATTTTAGGAATTCATCAACATTATGTTGAACAAGACCTAAGATATTGGTCAGATGGCGCAAGGTGGCATAATATATGGCCGCCTGTTCAGCAAGTTCATCTTTTACGGCACGATTTAATTCTTTATTGATTTCAAACAGTACCGCAATCGCTTCTGATGTGTTGAAATCATCCCGCATTGCTGCATTAAACTTTTCAACGAGTGCTTCATCGTATTGCGAATTAATTTCGGCACCATATATCTGTTGATATGCTTTAAATGAATGATAAAAACGACTTAATGTGTTTTTAGCTTCTTTAAGCGCAGTATCAGAAAAATTCACAGGGCTACGATAGTGTGATGAAACGATAAAGTAGCGAATAACTTCAGGATGGAATTTTTCCATGACATCGCGAATCGTGAAAAAATTGCCTAAAGATTTAGACATTTTTTCACCATCGACATTGATAAAGCCTACGTGCATCCAATAGTTTACATATTGTTCGCCAGTTGCAGCTTCACTTTGTGCGATTTCATTTTCGTGATGGGGGAAGGTTAAGTCAGAACCACCACCATGGATATCAAAATGATTACCAAGGCAACATGTAGACATTGCTGAACATTCAATATGCCAACCTGGACGACCATTCCCCCAAGGAGATTTCCAAGAAGGTTCATTTTCTTTTGCATGCTTCCATAGCACAAAATCGAAAGGATGTTTCTTTTCAACTTCAACATCGACTCGTTCGGAAGCACCTGCTTGCATGTCTTCGAGTTTACGACCAGATAGACGCCCGTATTTTTTAAATTTTTCAACTTCGAAGTACACATCACCGTTTGACGCAGGATATGCAGTGCCATTATTGACCAAAGTACCAATCATATTTTGCATTTGATCGATGTACTCTGTCGCACGAGGTGCTTCATCAGGTGCCAAGCATCCTAAATTTGCAGCATCTTCATTCATTGCCTGAATAAAGCGATTAGTGAGTGCTGTAATGCTTTCACCATTTTCATTTGCACGTGCAATGATTTTGTCATCAATGTCAGTAATGTTGCGAATATATTTAACTTTCCAACCTTGGCTACGAAGAAAACGAATAATATAGTCAAATGCAACCATAACCCGAGCATGACCGATATGACAGTAGTCGTAAACTGTCATCCCACAGACATACATATCAATATGTCCTTCTTTGCGTGGTACAAACTCAACTTTTTTTCGTTGCTCTGAGTTATATAGAACAAATGGTTGCATAGGTCTTCAAAAAGCTAAAAAAATGGTGGTTCATCTTAACCTAAGGCTTATCTTTCACAAAGTTTTATGCGTAAAAAATCCATGCAAATGAAATTTATACATTTAAGAAAAAGATACTTGCATGCTTATGTTAATATATGAAGAATGAATTAATGATTAAAATTGTGGCTGAATCCAGCTTCAAGGTGCCCAGATTTGAATTCTGAAAATACTTCATATCCAATTGATTTTCAAAAGGTTGCAAAAGAAACCTTGGAGATTGAGCGTCAAGCTTTATCGGTACTATCTCATCAGATTGATGATCGCTTTTCCCAAGCATGTCAAATTATCCTACGGTGCCAAGGCCGTTTAGTGGTCACAGGTATGGGAAAATCTGGTCATATCGGTCGAAAAATGGCTGCAACATTTGCTTCAACAGGAACTCCGTCTTTTTTTATGCATCCAGGTGAAGCAGGCCATGGTGATCTAGGGATGTTGGTGCGTGGAGATGTGCTGATCGCGATTTCGAACTCTGGTAAAAGTGATGAAATCATGATGTTAATGCCACTCATTAAACATTTGGGTGTGCCGCTGATTACAATTTCAGGTGATGACCGTGGACCAATGCCACAGAACGCTGATGTTGCGCTTACACTTGGTCATATTCAAGAGGCATGCCCATTAGGTTTGGCACCAACTTCAAGCACGACAGCGACTTTAGCTTTAGGTGATGCTTTGGCTGTTGCTTTACTTGAAGCGCGTGGATTTACTGCAAATGATTTTGCCATGTCGCATCCAGCTGGTGCACTCGGTAAGCGATTACTGTTGCATGTTAAACATCTGATGCACGTGGGTGACTCTCTACCAAAAGTTTCACCAGATACACCAATGAATAAAGTTTTATACGAAATATCAAACAAACGTCTCGGATTAACCACAATTGTGGATGAAAATGATGTCTTGTTAGGTATATTTACGGATGGTGACTTGCGACGTCTCATTGATAAGCAACAAGGTTTTGATGTTAATCTTGCTGTATCAAAGGTTATGATTGAAAATCCTCTAACCATTTCACAAGAAGCAAGAGCGGTTGAAGCGCTAGAGCAAATGAATGCTAAAAAAATCAATCAATTTGTAGTAGTCAATGATGCCAAACAAGTGATTGGTGTGATTAGCATGCACGATTTAATTCAAGCTGGGGTAAATTAATTCATGGCATCTTATGTATTGTTAGAACAAGCACGACATATCGAAGCGTTGGTTTTGGATGTGGATGGTATTCTAAGTGATGGTTTTGTAACGTTGACGAACTCAGGTGATGAAATTAAGTCATTTGATATTCGTGATGGACTTGGGATGAAACTTGTTCAGCAAGCTGGAATTAAAGTTGTCATTATTACCGGTCGCCAAAGCAATATTGTGACAAAGCGTATGAATGATCTAGGTGTAGACTTAGTTTATCAGGGGCGTGAAGACAAAGGGACTGCCTTACAGCAAGCTTGTACGCAACTGAGTTTAAAACCAGAAGATTGCTTGTATATGGGGGATGATTGGCCAGATTTATCAGCTTTTGCGATTGCGGGAATGAAAGTAACAGTGCCAAATGGTCATGTTGAAGTTCGTCGTCGTGCAGACCTTGTAACCCAAGCTTATGGTGGTCGTGGCGCTGTGCGTGAAATTTGTGACATGTTATTGTTGTCAAAAGGGGTTTACCATGAACTTCTTGAAAAATATTTGGCTGTAACGCACTAATACGCAGTTGATATGAACGCTGAATATAGTTGATGATTTATGGATACTAAAGTTTTATATATTACTGCTGTTATTGTCGCTGCTATAAGTGGTGGCTATTATTATTACAGCGGTAAAGGGAAAAAATTAGAGGGTTCATCCGCTCAATCGATGACATATTCAGCAAAGAATATTAATCTTTTGCAAACTGATGAAAAAGGCATGCTTTATGTTAAGGCTACAGTGGATGAGCTGAACCAAGATATGAAACAGAAAACATCAAGCTTGCAGAATTTAAATGCCAGCATGTTTACTAATAATGTAGAAGACGCTACGTTTTATGCTAAACAAGCACATGGTTTCAATGACAATGAGAAGATTGTGTTATCTGGAGATGTTGTTGCAACCAAGCAAGGAGAAATGGGCAAAATGGTTTTTCGAACCGATGCGCTTACAGGATATCCAAAAACAAGAAAGCTTGAAACATCTGAGCAAGTTACTGTACAAACACCAAATGCAGATTTTGTCAGCCAAGGCTTAGAAGCAGATTTGAATGAAGGTCAGTACGATTTTAAAAATATTCGAGGAAAGTATGCACCAAACTAAACCTTCTTATTTATCAGGTTCAAAAATGCTTAAAGCAATAGCAATGGTGGCACTCAGTTCTATTTCTGTTATGGCATTTGCATTGCCAAGTGATCGTAATCAACCCATCATGCTTTTAGCTGATCGTGCGACCTATAATGACAAAACAGGTATAACGACCTATGTGGGGAATGTTTCTGTTGAACAAGGTACTTTCAAGTTAAATGCAGCCTCTATAGTTGCTAATCTCAATGCCAATCGCCAAATTAGCTCAGTAAATGCGTCAGGTTCCCCTGCAAAATTCCAACAGCAATTAGAGTCTAAACGTGGCATTGCACGTGGTGAAGCCTCTAAAATTGTATATAACGCTGATACAGGCATTATTACTTTGTCGGGTAATGCATACTTGTATCAAGATGGCGCAAGTATTCGTGGGAACACTTTGCGTTACAGTATGAATAAGGGTGATATCGAAGTTGTAGGCGGTGGCAGTAGTGGCACAGGCAGTTCGAAAGGTCGTGTACAAATTATCATTCCACCTTCTGCCTCAAAATCATTCTCTGGAGTACGTGATTAATGAGTGTCAATGAATCACAAATCCAAACATTAAAAATTAAACATCTTGCCAAAGTTTATAGTAAACGCTGGGTGGTGAAAGATGTTTCATTTAGCATGCAAAGTGGTCAAATTGTGGGTTTGCTTGGACCGAACGGGGCGGGAAAAACGACAAGCTTTTACATGGTAGTCGGACTGGTTCGAATGGATAAAGGTGAAATTCATTTAGATAATCTTGATCTTTCGGACCTTGCAATGCATGAGCGTGCTCGTCATGGAATTGGTTATTTGCCACAAGAGGCTTCAATTTTTCGTAAATTGAGTATTTCAGATAATATTATGGCGATTCTTGAAACGCGCAAGGATCTTAATAAGCAACAACGCAAAGAGAGACTTCAAGAGTTATTAGAAGACTTTAAAATTACACATATTAAAGATTCTTTGGGGATGAGTGTGTCAGGGGGGGAGCGTCGCCGTGCTGAAATCGCTCGAGCATTAGCCGCCGATCCTAAGTTTATGCTCCTTGATGAGCCTTTTGCTGGGGTAGATCCAATTTCTGTAGGTGATATCAAAGACATTATTCGCAATTTAAAAGAACGTGGTATCGGTGTACTCATTACAGACCATAACGTTCGCGAAACGCTCGCGATTTGTGAGCATGCTTATATTGTCAGCGAAGGATCTGTCATTGCGGAAGGAACACCAGATCAAGTACTTATGGATGAAACTGTCCGTAAAGTTTATTTAGGTGATGATTTCACAGTTTAAAAAAATAGTGTGATATCTATAAAATAATGTTGTTTTATAGATATTTAGACTGTAAATTAACTCAAACAAATCGTAAGTTTACAATTGACGCAGAAATAATATAAAAATCATTGTAGAATACGATTGATTTTATGTGACGTAGTTCACACTTTTTAATAGAGATTACAAGTGGCTAAACATCAATTAAGTCAGAAGGATATGGGGTATATCACGCTGTTTGCGATCAGTTTATGTACGACACAAGTACATGCTGAAGATGCAATCGCTCCTCTAGCAATTGACGATACCCAACGTGCACTATCAGCAGAATTACAAAAACCAAAAATCAACTTTAGTTTGGAAAAAAAGACTGTTGAAGATATACCTGAACAGCTTGAAAAGCCACGTTTTAAATTATTCCAATCGAAATCCAAAATCTCGAAAGAGCAAGTAAAAGAACAGGTTCTTGTTCCTAAAGTTATTGAACAAGTTCCTGATTTAGACGACATAGTCGAAAATGAAATTGCTCAAGTTAACACTATACCTTTATCTAATTCGCAGTCTCAGAATGAGTCGAAGGAAAAGACTCAAAAGAAATCTTTCTTTGCATTTGTTAAGCGTGAAAAAGCGGCATCTGAACCAAAAGTATTGCTGCCAAAGGTAAAGCAGAATATTGAAGAGGCTTCAGCGCCAAATGTTCTAAAACCTACTATTTCATCTACTGTACAACCCGCTACTAAAGACACTCGTCAGGTTTTAAAACCGCTTAAACCAAAGATCCAAAATCAACTAACAGAATCTTTAATTGAGGCGCAACACGCAAAATTACTAGAAAATGAAACATCGGTTTCAGAAGACAAAACAGAAAAACCAAAAAGTAAACTCTTTACATTTATTGGGAATATAGGCAAAGATAAAACTAAGCTGGATGAGGGGCATCACCAAGCTGCTGGCAATGTTTCAAATACAAAAGTTTTGACACCGTCTTTACAAAAATCGGTGAGTGAATCTTCATTGAAAGTGTCTAATACACCAAAACCGAAGATTGTTAATGATCAACAAATTAACAGCCAAAACAACTTGCTACAAGCTCCACCTTCAACAGTAGCGCAAGTTGAACATCGTCAAAGTCTTGTATCTAAAGCCAAAGCTTTTTGGCCTTTTAAATCAGGTTCTCATAATAAGTTAGAAACAGAGAATGTAATTGAGCGTCCAAACTTGATCGTTCAACAACAGACTAGTGCTTTGGCTGTAAATAAACCTACAATTGTTTATTCAAAACCAATAGAGCAGAAAGCGAAAATATCTGAACAATCGCAGTCGATTAAGCCAGTTGTAAATATTAAGCCTAAAGCTGATCAAGTCGTCTCTGAACTAAAATACAATACGGTGAATGCTGAACCGCAAGCAAAGAAAAAATTCAGTTTAACTGCATTAAAATCAAATATGGATCAGTTTTTTAAACCTAAAGCTGATGATGACTTTAGACAAGTTAAGTTAAATGAACTGAGTGATTTTAGCTTTGATCCTAAACAGGTCGAACAATTGCCTGTGATAACGACACAAGCTTCGCCTAGTGCTCCAGCATCTTTGATGCCACTTGTGAATGGTACGGCTGATAAACAAACGTTAAGTTTATACGATGCGATCAAGATCGCAGTAGCTAGACATCCTGAAGTGACACAAAGTGTTTCTTCACTCGCATCACAAAATGCATTTATTGATGTTGCTAAAGCAGGTTATTACCCACAGTTGAGTGCAGGTGTTTCAACTGGAGATATGACTTCAGGAGAAAGAGGGCGTCAATTATTTAATGTCAATGCGACACAACTACTTTTTGACTTTGGTAAACAAAAATCACTAGTGAGTACAGAAGAAGCCAAGTTACAGTTTAGCCAAGCTCAAGTTCTTGTCACAATTGACCAAATTGCTCTTGAAGTGGCTTCTGCCATTGTGAACATTAAGCGATATGAAGAAATTACACGTATTGCACGTGAGCAAATTGCTGGTATATCACGAATCCGAGAAATTGCTAACTTACGTGCAGAGGCAGGTATCAGCAGTCAGGCCGATCCAATTCAAGCGCAATCATATTATGAATCTGCACAATCAAATTTAATTCTGCAAGAAACACAGCTCAATGTATTTAAACAACGTCTTAGAACTTTGATGGGAACAGATATATCAAAATATAACTGGGAAATTCCTGAGAGTTTAATTAAGGCTTCAGATATTTATTCAGAGCCAAAGTTTAACGAAATTCCGAAAATGATGGCTGCCAAAGCTGAAGTTGATGTTGCAGAATTAGAAAAAAAACAAACTCAATTGAGTCGTTATCCTACGTTAAATGTTAAAGGTACATTAAGTCAAGCAGTCAACGGACGTAATCCAAATAACAATCAAGACGATGGAACAGATAGCTCTATTATGCTTGAAGCAAATAGTACTTTCTTCCAAGGTGGTGCAATTAGTTCACGCAGTCGTGCGGCATCGTATGCAGAAGAAGCTGCCAAAGCAAAAGTAAATGCAGTTTATTTAGAAACAATTGATGAAATTCGTCGTGCTCAAGAACAAGTTGAAAATAAACAGCGACAAATGAAAGTATTAATTGATCAACAAGCGACATCAGTCAGAACGAAAGAGTTATATCAAGAACAATATAAACTTGGCACTCGTACAGCTGTTGATCTTTTAAATGCTGAGCAAGCGATTCACCGTTCAAATTCAGATATTGAAACGGCACGTTATGATATTTATGAAAACTTAGTTCAATATATTGCCGCTTCTGGTAAGAGCCGCGATGTATATCAACTTAATAATTTGACCATTCAAGGGGTAGAATTGAAACCATGAATACAAGAATAAATTATCAACCATGGTTACAAGGTGTCCTGACGGTTGCACGTCACTATCGAATTGAAACCTCTGCTGAACGTATTCGCTTAGAACTAAATTGGAATCAGAACCAGTCAGTCGATGACATCTTGGCAATTATGACACGCCAAGTAGGTTTGCATGTCCGTAAAGTGGATTTTAGCCCCGATATTTTAAATCCGTGGCGTTTACCGGTATTGGTCGGATTTAAAGATGGGCAAGTTGGCGTCATTGATCGTGCAGATGCACAAGGTAACGCAAGTGTTCAACTGAGCGGTGATGAAGGGTTAGCACAGACATTTTCAGTAGATACATTATTAGATGTCATCGACTCAGTCTATATTTTAAGACCAGAAACCTCAGTACCTGATGCGCGTATTGACGAATACATTAAACCGTACGAAAAAAATTGGTTTTGGGAAATTGTATTACGCGATTGGAAACGCTATATCGATATTATGTTTGCATCATTGCTTGCAAACGTATTAGCACTCGCGACAATCGTATTCTCGATGAATGTGTATGACCGAGTTATTCCAGCACAATCTATTCCAACCTTGTGGGTATTGGCAGGTGGTGTATTACTTGCTGCAATCTTTGAATTCGCATTGAAATACTCACGATTAATTCTTTCAGATATGATTGGTAAGCGTGCGGATTTAAGAGTCTCAGATCGGGTCTTTGGTCATGCTTTACGTATTAAAAATAGTGAACGATCTAAATCCACGGGAACGTTTATTTCACAAATTCGTGAACTAGAAGGTGTACGTGAGCTTGTAACATCTACAACAATTACCGCCTTTGCTGATTTACCATTCTTCTTCCTGTTTCTTGGTATTTTTTGGCTCATTGGTGGCAATCTTTTCTGGGTAATTTTGGTGGTTGTACCGCTGATGATTATTCCAGGGCTTTTGGCGCAAAAAAAATTAGCGCAATTGGCTAAAGAGGGTATGCGTGAGTCATCAATACGAAATGCGATTCTCGTTGAAGCTGTTCAAGGTATTGAAGATATTAAACTGCTACGTGCAGAGTCCCGCTTTCAAAATCAGTGGAATCACATGAATGATGTTTCAGCTTCTATCAGCATGAAACAACGTAAAATTGTAGGCGTATTGAATCTTTGGACTCAAAAATTACAGGGGTTGACTTTTGCAATTGTGGTGTTGGTGGGTTGTTTTGCGGTAATGGATGGAGAAATGACCACCGGTGCGTTGGTGGCATGTTCGATTCTATCATCACGTATGTTAGCGCCAATTGCACAGGTTACAGGTGTTCTTGGTCGTTATCAGCAAGCTAAAACAGCGAAAGAAAGTCTTGATGAATTAATGAGTAAACAGGTTGACCATCCTGAGCGTTCACAATTGATTCAGCGATCAGTACTCGATGGTCATTATGAATTAAATGGTGTGGTCTTTAAATACGGCGAAGAAGATCCTAAACCAAGTATCGTTATTCCTAAACTTGAAATTAAACCAGGTGAAAAAATAGCGATTCTTGGGCGTAACGGTGCAGGTAAATCGACCATTCTTCAATTACTTTCAGGTATGCAAACTGCAGTTCAAGGTAAGGTTCAATTAGATAATATTGATATTACCTTGTTAGATCCATCGGACGTTCGTCGTGACGTAGGTTTGTTGAATCAAAATGCGCACCTATTCTTTGGTACAGTCAGAGAAAACTTAACGTTAGGTGCACCATTAGCTACAGATGATGATTTATTAAAAGCACTTGCAGTAACCGGTGCACTCAACTTCATTCAAGAAAAGAAGGAGGGACTAGATCATATTATTTTAGAAGGTGGTGTAGGCTTCTCAGGTGGACAACGTCAGGCACTTTTATTGTCAAGACTCCTCATTTGTCAGCCAAATATTCTGTTGTTAGATGAGCCTACAGCTGCGATTGATGATGTATCTGAAAAACAATTAATTGATCATATGAAGAACTGGCTTGGACATCGCACATTGGTTGTGGCAACCCACCGCCGTGCAGTATTAGAGTTAGTGGATCGTATTATTGTGGTGAATGATGGTCGTATCGTTATGGATGGCCCACGTGATCAAATTTTAAATAATTCTGGCCAGCAACAAGCAAATTCAGGGGCTAAATCATGAGCGAAGAATTAAAACAACAACGTTCATTAAAAGTGTCTCAGTTAGAGCCACCATTACCGAAGGTTAGTATTACGATTTGGATTATTGGTCTGGGTTTGCTTGCACTCATTATTTGGGCAGCTATTTTCAAACTTGAAGAAGTTTCTAATGGTACAGGTAAAGTGGTTCCAACTTCTAAAGAACAAGTGATTCAATCTTTAGAGGGCGGGATTCTAACCAAACTTGAAGTTAAAGAAGGTGATATTGTTGAAAAAGGGCAAACCCTTGCTCAACTTGATCCGACACGATTTGCTTCAAATGTGGGTGAATCAGAATCTTTACTACTGTCATCGCAAGCAACAGCTGCGCGTTTACGTGCGGAAGTGAATGGTGGTCCACTGGTATTTCCAGAGTCAGTTCAAAAAATTCCAAAATTGGTTGCTGAAGAAACTCAGCTTTATCGTTCTAGACGTGCCAATATGGAAGAATCTATTGCTGGCTTAACGCAAGCACTTACGTTAGTTCAGCAAGAATTGAGAATGACAGAACCGCTTGTTGCCAAAGGTGCTGCGAGTGAAGTTGAAGTTTTACGTTTAAAACGTCAAGCAAATGAATTGACCAACCAAATTAACGATATTCGTAACCAGTACTATGTGCAGGCACGCGAAGAGTTATCTAAGGCGAGCACTGATGTCGAAACTCAACAACAAGTGATCAAAGGTAAATCTGATAGTCTGAATCGTACAATCTTTAAAGCACCAGTCCGCGGTGTGGTAAAAGAAATTGATGTGATGACTTTGGGTGGTGTTATTCCTCAGAATGGTAAGTTGATGACCATTGTCCCTTTAGATGAACAACTTTTAATTGAGGCGCGAATTTCACCGCGTGATATTGCATTTATTCATCCTGGACAGGAAGCTTTAGTTAAAATCACTGCTTACGATTATTCAATCTACGGTGGCTTGAAAGGAGAGGTAACAGTTATTTCTCCTGATACGCTACGTGATGAAGTTAAACAAGATCAATTCTATTATCGTGTGTATATTCGTACTGATTCAGACAAGCTTTATAACAAAGCTGGGCAAGCTTTCCCAATCACGCCGGGTATGGTATCAACGGTTGATATTAAGACAGGTCAAAAAACGATTCTTGAATACCTGTTGAAACCATTCAATAAGGCGAAAGAAGCGTTACGCGAACGATAATCTCTATTTTTTCAGTCTGTTTAAAACCCAATCAATGATGTTTTGATTGGGTTTTTTAATATGATTGAATCACGCATAATGTATTTGAGTTCAACCTTTGTAATTTACCATGCCATTTACTCTTGCTCAGACTTATATCTATGAAGAAGATATTAAGAAAAGCCGTTTTCAGGCGATCACCGCACCTGTGGAAAATGAACAGGATGTAAAAGAGTTTTTAAACCAGTATTTTGATGCCTCGACGACCCATCAATGCTGGGCATGGAAAATTGGGCATCAAGTCCGTTTTAATGATGATGGAGAACCTTCAGGAACAGCTGGAAGACCCATACTTGCAACGATTGAAGGGAATGAGCTCACTAATATTATTGTATTGGTAAACCGCTGGTATGGTGGTATCAAACTCGGAACTGGAGGCTTGGTACGAGCATACGGAGGTGTAGCAGGGCAATGCTTATTACAGGTCGAAAAAATTGAACTCATCGAAAAGAAAACTGTAAATTTTAAATGCCAATTTAATGTGTGGTCGATTTTTCAATACGAGCTAAATCAACAAAAAATTGAATATATTGAAGAATATGTTGACTCTGGAGTATTGATTACTGCACGTATGCAAATTCATGAAATTGAGCCGTTTAAACTGAAAATCCAAGATGTGACTCGTGGACGTGAACAATTGAATATAGAGGATGTCGAACGTGACGGAACATGATCCTTTACTCAAGTATCGAGAACAACATAAACATCGTTTGAATTACATGCCTTGGTTATATTGGTCACTCAAGGCAAAGCATCGTGAATGGGCTGAAGCTTGGCAAAAAGATTATCAAGCCTATTTAATGGACATGGAGACTGTTGAAATTGGAGAAAATTGTTTCATTTCCCCTTTAGCCCATATTTTTGCTGAGCGTGGTCGGAAGATCATTATTGGAGATAATACTTTTATTGCCGCGGATTGTACCTTGCATGGTCCTTTAGAAATTGGGTCTGAAGTCGCCGTTAATCATCATTGTATTTTAGATGGTGGACGCGTTGGGATTAAGATTCATGACCAAGTACGGATCGCAGCTTATTGTCATCTTTATGCATTTGACCATGGCATGAGTTTAGATCAACCTATTTACCAGCAAGCAGTACGCTCAAAAGGCATTGAGATTCATCGTGATGTTTGGTTAGGGGCGCATGTGGGCATTAAAGATGGCGTGACCATACATGAACAGGTGATTGTAGGTATGAATAGTATGGTTACTAAGGATATTCAGGCAAGAGAAGTTGTTGCAGGGAATCCAGCTCAATTTATACGAATGCGTGAATAATTCGTAATGCGAAAGATTGAATTAAATTACATAAACCATGTTCATTTGCCCGAAAGCTATGATAGTTTAAAGAAAAGAACAATCAGACATCATGTCAAAGTGAGGCAATCATGAACCGTGTAATTGCGTGTATTGATTCATCCCCATGTATTCATGCCTTAGCTGAAGCAGCAGCCTGGATTGCGGATCGAACTAAACGTGAGTTAGTCCTTTTACAGGTTTTAGATTACTATCCTGCAAGTTATCATCTGGGTGAAATTAGTGGTGTGATTGGATTTGAAAGTAATGCGATGCTCTTAAAAGAGCTCGCGGAATTAGAACAAAAACAAAGTGAATTAGCCTTAGATTATAGTAATAATCTTCTTTCACATATTTCAGAAGTGATCGAAGAAAAATATGGTATTACGCCGATAAAAATTCAAGAAAAAGGCGATTTCCTCGAACAGAGTTTCAATGTTTTAAATGAAAATGACATTGCGATTATTGGTCGAGTAGGTGAGCGCTCTGCAGAAAAACACAAAAGCTTAGGGAGTAATGTAGAGAATTTTATTCGTGGTGCTCGTTGTACGGTTCTAACTGTTGGTGAAACCTTTAAGCCACCAACACGTTTTATTTTCGCCTATGAAGATTCTCAGACTTGTAAAGAGATGATGCATCGTGTTGCTAAAAGTGATTTATTAAGAACACTTCAGTGTCATTTGCTTTATGTCGGTGATCATCCCGAAATTCTTGATATCCCAGCTCAGTATTTACGTGAAGCTGGATTGGATGTGGTTGTTGAATACCGTTTTGGAGATGTCGCTGAGAATATTTTAGATTATCAGCAACAACATCAAATTCAATTAATTGTGCTAGGCGCATATAGTCGCAGTAAAGTAAAACAATTTTTCTTGGGCAGTATTACGACCAGTATATTTAGAAATTCAGTTGTTCCATTGTTGGTTGCTAAATGATCAATCAGTTTTGATTAATTTTACTTGATAAATATTCGGTCAACTTTACTGGTAGAAGGTGGATAAATTTTTAGAATAGTAGGGTTTTATGGTTTGATTATTTTATAATCTTTTGCTTAAAGTATATTAAAATCAGGTGTTTGCCATAATATTTTATTTTTATCCACAGGAATACAAACAGGAATCGGGGATATCTTTTTCAGGGCTTTAGCGCAAGAAAAAGGAGTATTTAATTTGATGAATACTCCTTTAAGTGATACTAATGACTGCTATTAAGATTTATTTGACAATCGCCAGTGCAAAACCATCATGTCCTTTACTGCCGACGGTCTGTAATGCTGTACTCGACAGTAGTCGAGGATGATTCTGCATGAGGCGGTACATTTCACGAATACCTTCGATGCTTGGTTTGACATTTTTTTCATCCAAAATATCACCAGCGCGAATCACATTATCTAAAAAAATAATGGTACCTGAGCGTGAAAATTTAAGTGATAGTTCTAAATACTCTGGGTAACTTTGTTTATCAGCATCAATAAATATAAAGTCAAATGGCTCAAAATTTTCAGGTAAAGATTTGAGAATATCCGCAGCGCGACCAACTTTTAATTCAACCGTTTGCTTTAATTTCGCATTGTCGATATTTTCTTGACCGAGTGCTGCATGTGTATCACGACCCTCGATCGTGAGAATATATCCATCCTCAGGAAGAGCTCTTGCTAGCCACATGGTGCTATAAGCCGCAAAGGTTCCAAGCTCTAACACACGCTTACACTGATTCATTTGAATCAACATTTGTAATAACATGCCTTGGTTAGCAGCAACTGCTAGATGGTCAGGAAAACCCTTATCAGCTGTATTTTGTAGAGTCTGAGTTAAAATTGGATCTTCTGGCATCAGATGAGATTCAATATAAGCATCAATATCTGACCATTGTTGTTGCATAACTGAGTACCTGTAGGGAGTTCAGTGCATTGTAATCGTTTCGAGTGAATGTGCAAATTTCTGATGCTTTGATGCTGAAAAATCAGTCAAAAAAAAAGAGGTCAAAGACCTCTTAATTAAATGTGATCATCTAAAATTAGTAATGGCATAAAGATGTATTTCGAGTCAGATCGGGTCCCCAAGTTCGGTAACCTTGAGTATCAATATGTATTTGACCAGTCGCATACAAACCTAAGCCCATATTTAAGCTTTGACCATAATTTTGCCAAAATTGGCACAATTTAAATTTAGAATTTTCGATGAATGCATAATCTTCAGCCTGAGGAAATTCAGGACCGATTCTGAAATCAATGGCTGAGTTATACAAGTGTCGAGACGAACCTGCGCCACCAGCACACTGATTTAATGGAAGGTCACGATATACAGATGTAACCTCAAAATCAGTTAAAATCCTTGCTGCAACGAGATATTTAAATACTTTCAGTGTTGGTAACTGATTCGACCATAGCTCACGGTTTGGAACCATATATTCAGATTTACCACATTTCTGCCAAGCACGTGCTGATTTAAATAATTCAAAACTTGGGATAATATTGCCAACATTATTACGTTCTAAGTATTGTTCATATTCTCGTGCTTGAGCTTGGTTATTACCTTGCATCAGCCAAACACGATAAGAATTCGGCATGACTTTTGGTCGCGCTGGACGTTCATAGGTTATTTTTTCTTGTGGAATATATATGCGTTGACCATCATTGGTGACGATTGTTCGTCCTTTTTGAGGGGAGGACGTACATCCAATCAATATCAACGATATTACACTGATTGAGCACAAGCCCTTCAAAATTAATTTCATTATAAATAAATTTTACTAAAGCAAATAAGTTTCTATTTTATGCTAATTGATTATCAAGAATGCGTATAAATTGCAAATAAATGTACCAATTGGGTATAAAAAAGATCAGCCGAAGCTGATCTCTCATTGGATTATTTTTCTAAATATTGCAATTTGTTTGGTTTGCCATTCCATTCTTCACGGTCAGCTGGTTGATCACCAATCTGAGTAATATTTGGCCATTTTTCTGCAAGTTCAGCATTGAGTTCGATAAAGACTTCTTGACCTTCAGGTAGTTCATCTTCCGAGAAAATGGCATTTGCAGGGCATTCAGGCTCACATAACGCGCAGTCAATACACTCATCTGGATTAATGACTAGAAAGTTTGGACCTTCATAGAAACAGTCAACTGGGCAAACTTCTACACAGTCTTGATACTTACATTTAATACAATTTTCAGTGACAACAAAGGTCATGGCGTCAGCTACCTAAAAAATATGGTTCTAATAACGAATGCTGTATTTTAGGCAAATTGAACGAAACTAACAATTCCTTTTCTTGATATTTAATATAGGGGATGCTACTAAATCAGTAATATTTATGATGAGATCATACTAATTTGCAAATTCTCAGGCATTCTGCCTCTGATTTTCAAAAATCATGATTAAAAAAAGCCAGCAGATCGCTGGCTTATTGATTGAGTGTGCTTGAACTAAGATTTTTGGAGTAATTGTTTGAGTTGGTAGAGTTGGTCTAAAGCCTGTCTTGGACTTAAGTCATCTACAATAATTTCTGAAAGAAGTTGTTCAACTTGAGAAGGTTGATGAATTTCAACCACTTTTTCAACTTCAATAATTTTTTCTACAGGTTCACTATTTGAAAATAAATCTTGAGAGAACAAATCTTTTTGCACAGGTTGGGTTTGCAGTTGGAGTTTCTCTAGTTTTTTAAGTTTAGCTTGAGCCTCTTTAATCACGTTTTGAGGAATACCTGCTAGTTTAGCGACCTGTAAACCATGACTTTGACTTGCAGGACCTTTTTGAACCTTATGCAATAAGATGAGATGACCATTCACTTCTTGCGCAGTGACATGATAATTATCAATACACGGATCCATGCCTAATTCTGTTAATTCAAAATAGTGCGTTGCAAAAAGACATAAACATTTAATGCGATGCGTCAGATCAAGAACACAAGCCCAAGCTAATGACAAACCATCATAAGTGCTTGTGCCACGACCTACTTCGTCCATCAATACCAAAGATTGTTGAGTGGCATGATGTAAAATTTGAGAAGTTTCCGTCATTTCCACCATAAATGTAGATTTGCCAGAAGAAAGATCGTCTGCTGAACCGATACGCGTAAAGATCCGATCAATAGGTCCCAATTTGGCAGATTTCGCTGGTACGAAACTACCGCAATATGCCAAGAGCGTAATTAACGCCGTCTGACGCATGAATGTGGATTTACCACCCATATTTGGGCCTGTAATAATCGACATACGATGCTGTACATCTAAATAAGTATCATTTGGGGTGTAAGGCGTTTTAATCAGTGATTCAACAACGGGATGGCGTCCTGCTTGAATGTGTATTCCAATTTCAGGGCTAAATTCCGGACGATTCCAATTATATAATCTTGATAGATGTGCGAAGTTTGTCAGTACATCCAGTTGAGCAATAGCGCTCGCCATCATTTGAAGATTGGCAATATCTTGACGTAATTCATCCAATAACATTTCAAACAAAAGTTTTTCACGAGCCAATGCACGTGATTCGCTTGAAAGCACTTTATCTTCGAAAGACTTCAACTCAGGGGTGATATAACGTTCAGCATTTTTTAATGTTTGACGACGAATATAATGGGCAGGAGCTTGTTCTGCTTGCGCTCTGGTTAATTCAATATAATACCCACTCACTCGGTTATAACCGATTTTTAGTGTGTTTATACCTGTTGTTTCTCTTTCTTTGATCTCTAAATCAATTAAAAATTGTCCTGCATGATCGCGTATTTGACGGAGTTCATCTAACTCATGATCGAAACCATTTGCAATGACATTGCCATCTCTGAGTAGAACAGGAGGGTTTTCCACAATGGCTGACATGAGGCGATGATGTAAACCATTAAAGTCACCCAATTCCTCATTCAGTTGATTGATTAAAGTGGATTGCTGTGTTGAGGTCATTGGTGCTAATGCATGGCGTAAATACGGAATCTGAGCACAGGCTTGACGTAGTTGAACCAAATCACGCGGTCGTGCACTTCCTAATGCCACACGGCTGAGTACGCGTTCGATATCACTGATTTCTTTTAATACCAGACGAATCGGAGCTTCATGATAGCCAGATAATATGGTTTGTATCGCATCTAAACGCTGATCTAACAATGCAGTATCACGAATCGGTTGCATCAAGGTTCGACTCAGCAGTCGGCTACCCATAGCCGTTTGGCATTGGTTGGTCAAATCAAATAATGAAGTGCCATGCTCAAACAAAGGATCAATAATCTCTAGATTCCGTCGCGTTACAGGATCAAGAGCGATAAAATCGGAGCTTTGTTCAAGTCGAATTGAACGAATATGTGGCAACGCTGTCTTTTGGGTATCTTTAGCATAATGAATTAAAGCTGCCGCGGCTGCTTTCGCTAACTCAAGATGTTCAATTCCAAAGCCAGATAAAGTACTTACGGCAAATTGATCACATAAAGTTTTTTGCGCATTATTCAGATTGAAGTCTACATTTGGGCGGTTAGTAACGGGACAATCAAGAATTTGCTTAATCTGTTCAACCACTTCTGGATGCTTGAAATCTTCATCAATCAAAACTTCACTTGGCATAAGACGCGCAAGTTCCAGAGGAAGTTGTTCAGCTTGAAAACTTTGTTGTTGGACTTTAAAAATACCTGCACTGAGATCTAATAGGGCGATACCAATTTCATCAGATTTAATACAGATGGATACTAAATTTGAACTCTGATGGGCATTCAGCAATGCGTCGTCTGTCAATGTCCCCGGTGTAATAATTCTGACTACACCACGTTCGACAGGTCCTTTACCAGTGACTTCCCCAAGTTGTTCACAAATAACAACGGTTTCACCTTTTTTAACTAAACGCGCTAAGTATCCTTCTGCTGCATGATAAGGAACCCCAGCCATCGGTATCGGTTGTCCATTCGCTTTACCACGGTGGGTTAACGTAATCCCTAAAATTTTGGCGGCTTTATGCGCATCATCAAAAAATAACTCGTAGAAATCACCCATACGATAGAACATTAACGAATGCGGATGCTGTAATTTCACCGTCATGTATTGCTGCATCATTGGCGTCAATGTTGAAAGATCGATATTGGATTGATCTAAAGTCATCTGTGAAAAAAACCTGTAGTTAAATTTTGAAACGAAGAAGTACTGCTCAAGCTTAGCATGAGAAAAAATGCGTAAATCGATTATAAGATCTATTTTTAGCAAAAGATAAATGAGTCGAACCAATATTATAACCAACGACTCAATTTCGTTCATTGAATAATTAAATTCGATATCCATTTATGCAAATTCTTTGTGTAAAGAATCAGCAGTCTCTGGATAGTCTCCGCATCTTTTGGACAGTTTGTTATCGCATTTCATTTCATGATCAGATCATATTCGATGTCTTAGGGAAGAAAAAATGACAGGTCAAACGATTGAGATCACTACCAAATCAGGGAATCGCTATTCAGGATATTTGGCAGTCCCAGAAGCGAATAAAGGTCCAGGGATTGTATTGTGCCATGAAATATTTGGTATCAATGCAGCGATGCGAGCAAAAGCTGACTTTCTCGCAGAGGAAGGCTATACCGTTTTAGTCCCTGATCTATTTTGGCGTACTGCACCAAACATTGAGCTAGGTTATACACCTGAGGATTTTGAAAAAGCTTTTCAACTTTATCAGCAATATGATGAAGATCAGGGTGTAAATGATATTCGTGAAAGTTTAGATTTTTTATCAACTTTAGATGCGTGTGACACGACTACGGGTCAGTCAGTGGTCGGATACTGTCTTGGTGGAAAACTTGCATATTTGGCTGCATGCCGTATTGATAACTTAGCGTGTTCGGTTGCTTACTATGGTGTAGGCATTGAAAAAGCGCTCGATGAACTCTCGAATGTGAAGGGTAAGCTTGTGTTACACATGGCTGAACTTGATCAATTCTGTCCAGATGAAGCGCGAAATCAAATTACTGAAGCATGCGCACAATTTAAACATATTCATGCTTATGTTTATGAAGGTGTTGATCACGCATTTGCACGACCGAACAGCGATCATTATCACAAACCATCGGCGCGATTTGCCCATGAACGTACCGTAACAGCATTGCATGAAACGGTTGGCCCTCACTATGACTTAGTTGCATTGTGGGAAGAGCATATCAGACATGAGTTCGACACGCGCGATGTACCAGCAACCATGGCAACGATGGTCGCTCAACCGTATGTGAATCACATTCCAACATTGACAGGTGGTGTGGGATATAGCCAGTTAGCGCGATTCTATCGATATCATTTTGTACATCAAAACCCTCAAGATATGAAAATCACCTCAATTTCTAGAACTGTGGGATCTACTCAGGTTGTGGATGAATTCATCATGAGTTTCACTCACGACACTGAAATTGATTGGTTATTACCAGGTGTAAAACCGACTGGAAAATATGTCGAAATTCCAATGTTGGGGGTCATTCAGTTTAGAGGTCCAAAACTTTGTCACGAACATATTTATTGGGATCAAGCTTCTGTACTTGTCCAAATCGGATTACTTAATCCAGAAGGATTGCCTGTTGCAGGTGTAGAAACAGCGAAAAAACTTTTAGATGAAGATATTCCTTCAAATGGCTTGATGCCAAGTTGGGAGTCGAGTACTGGTAAGCCAATCGAATAATCAAAATATATGGGGCAAAAAATGGAATTAAATATTAAAGATAAAGTTGCCATTGTCAGTGGTGGATCAACGTTGATTGGACAGGCTGTGGTTCAAAGTCTCGTGAATTTAGGGGCTAAAGTTGCCATTTTAGACATTGATGACTACGGAAAAACCATAGCTGCGCAACATCCTTATGAAGTGATGTTTATACAAACTGATCTAACTTCAGACATCGCAATTCATGAAGCGGTGAACAGCATTAGAAATCATCTAGGTGAAGTCAGTTATTTAGTGAACTTGGCATGTACCTATCTTGATGATGGTTTCAAATCACCACGATCAGATTGGTTAAAAGCATTAGATATCAATTTGGTGTCTATTGTTGAGCTAACGCGTGCCGTATATGAAGATTTGCAAAAAAATAAAGGGTCAGTGGTGAATTTCACCTCGATTTCAGCGCAATGTGCTCAAACGGGACGTTGGTTATATCCAGTTTCTAAAGCGGCAATTTTACAACTGACCAAATCGATGGCAATGGATTTTGCGCCAGATGATATCCGTGTCAACTCAGTTTCACCAGGTTGGACTTGGTCGAGAGTGATTTCTGAAGTGAGTGGACAAAATCGTGCGAAAGCTGATGCTGTAGCAAGTGATTATCATCTCTTGGGACGTTTGGGTAATCCGGCAGAAGTGGCAAATGTAGTGACATTCTTATTGTCGGATGCTGCAAGTTTTGTGACTGGCGCAGACTATGCGGTAGATGGTGGGTATTCAGTCATGGGGCCTGAAACGAATCAACCCGCAATACCACGTTTAGCAGAATAAATTAAATATTGGAGAATAAAGATGAGAAAAATTGCAATTGTTGGTGCAGGTCAGTCAGGACTTCAACTTGGATTAGGACTGCTGGATAAGGGATATGACATCACGATTTTATCGAATAAAACTCCTGATGAGATTCGTCAAGGTAAAGTCATGTCTAGTCAATGTATGTTCCATACTGCGTTACAGACTGAGCGTGATTTAGGACTAAATTTTTGGGAAGAGCATTGTCCAGCGGTAGAAGGTATTAGTTTTGCTTTGGTTGATCCAGCAAGTGGTGAAAGAGCATTTAAATGGAGTGCGCGATTAGAGCGTTATGCTCAATCTGTTGATCAACGTGTCAAGATGCCTTATTGGCTTGAAGAGTTTCAGCGCCGTGGAGGCAAGTTTGTTCTCCAAGACGTCGGTCTAAACGAATTAGAACATTTGGCTGACGAGTATGAATTAGTGCTCTTGGCTGCGGGTAAAGGTGAAGTGGTTAAAGAGTTTGTACGTGACGCAGAACGTAGCACTTTTGACAAACCTCAGCGTGCATTGGCTTTGACTTATGTGAATGGAATGAAGCCAATTTCGCCATACTCGAGAGTGAGCTTTAATATTATTCCTGGGGTGGGTGAGTATTTTTGTTTTCCTGCGCTTACAGTAAATGGTCCATGTGACATTATGGTTTTTGAAGGGATTCCTAATGGTCCTATGGATTGCTGGGCTGAAGTTAAAACACCAGAAGAACATTTAAATAAAAGCTTAGAAATTCTGAAACAACATTTGCCGTGGGAATATGAGCGTTGTCAAGACGTGACGCTGACAGATCATGGAGGATATTTAGCAGGACGATTCCCGCCAACAGTACGTAAACCTGTCATGACATTGGCTTCTGGTAAAAAAATATTTGGTATGGCAGATGCATTGGTGGTGAATGATCCAATCACAGGTCAAGGATCAAATAATGCAGCTAAGTGTAGCAAGGTTTATTTCGATGCGATCTTAGCACACGGTAATCAAGCGTTTACTGAAGATTGGATGGAGTCAACGTTTGAGAAATATTGGTCATATGCTGAAAAAGTCGTGAGCTGGACAAATAGTTTATTGGTTCCACCTCGACCTCATGTTGTTGAGCTACTAGGTGCAGCCTCTCAAAATCACAATTTAGCTTCTCAGATCGTTAATAATTTTGATGATCCACGTAACTTTTCACCGTGGTGGTTTGACGAAAACGCAGCGAAAGAATTATTAGAAACAGATCAAGTTTCTCAAGTGGCTTGATGGAACTGAGGTGTTAAAAATGGATGTATTAGATAAAATTAATCTGCAAGAGATTGACATCAGTAATCCTCGCGAGATTCGTAATCTTCTTGGTCAGTTTGCCACAGGTGTTACCGTAATCACCACACGTGGAACGGATGGACGAAAAGTGGGTATGACAGCCAATTCATTTTCTTCGTTGTCATTAGATCCACCGCTTGTGTTGTGGAGCTTGTCGAAAACAGCACCAAGTTTGCCCGATTTTGTTGCAGCTGAGCACTTTGCAGTTCATATGTTAACGAAGGAGCAGCATCAGCTTTCTACCCATTTTGCCCGTGGTGCACAAGATAAGTTTGCCACAGTTGATCATGGTGAATGTGATACAGGTGTTCCATTACTGAACGAAGCACTTGCTACACTTGTCTGTAAAAATGTACAGCAATACGAAGGTGGCGATCACTTGATTTTTATCGGTGAAATTCAAAAATATCAACAAACTGCTGGTGAGCCCTTAGTGTTTCATGCTGGTCGTTATCAAATTGCAGCGAGCCATCCAGACCTTTAATCATTGCTTTAAAAACCACGATGAACAATCGTGGTTTTTTATGGGAAATACACATGAAAAATAAAATTATATTAAGTACTTTAACCTTGTTTACTACAGCAAATTCATCACATGTTTTTGCTTATGATTTACCGACTGTGAATTTGGGTATGACCAGCTTTCTAGATGGTGGACTACCAGCTGGACCTGGTTGGTATTCGCAAACGTATTTTCAACATTATGACAGTGATAAGTTGAGAGATACGAGTGGACAAAAGCTTCCGCTGCCCAAAACAGATTTAAATTATCAAGTGATTGTCGAGCAATTAAGTTACATGTCGACCTATAAACCGACTGCTCATTCAAGTCTAGGTCTGAATTTACTTATCCCTTATTTAAGTAAAATCAGTGTTGACGATGGTTTAAATAATCAAGCCTTAAAAGCTAAAAGTGGATTTGGAGATTTGATGATTGGTCCATTTCTCCAGTTTGATCCAGTCATGGGTGAACAGGGACCAAAATTTGTCCATCGAATAGAATTACAGATAAATTTGCCAACAGGGGAATATCAGCAAAACCGTGATATTAATCCGGGTAATAATGCATTATCCTTCAATCCATATTGGGCTGCAACGTATTGGTTCAATCCGAAATGGACAGCTTCAACACGCGCTCATTATTTGTATAATTTTAAAAATGATGATCCAACTTATGGTTTTGGTGCTGCTGATGACATCCAAGCGGGGCAAGCAGTACACATTAACCTAGCATCTGAATATGCTGTACATGATCAGATTCGATTGGGTTTAAGTGGGTACTATTTAAAACAGCTTACCGATACTAAAGTCGATGGTGTAAAAGTCGATGGTCGCAAAGAAAGTGTGTGGGCAGTTGGACCTGGACTTATGTATAGTCACTCGCCAAAAAATCATGTCATCGCAAATGCATATTTTGAGCATGATGCAAAAAATAGAACTGAAGGCGATCGATTCCAAATTCGATACATTCATCATTTCTAATCAAAAAAGCCTGTGATTTCACAGGCTTTTTTATTGACAGACATAAAATTAAGAGAAGAGTGAATTTTGTGTAATCTTACGCGTTGATGATGGCAGCTCGCCATAACGACGTTTGTACTCTTGTGAAAAACGACCTAAATGAGTAAAGCCCCACTTAAATGCAACATCAGTGACCGTGGCATGTTCATTATTCATCAGTTCAAGATGAGCTTGTTCAAAACGAAGCTCACGTAAATATGCCATAGGGGTAATGCCAAAATGGTTTTTGAATCCTGCAAAGAGTGTTCGTGCACTTACACCTGATTGTTCCGCCAAGACTTCTATGTTGAGTGGTTCATGTAAGTGGTGGTGAATGTATGCTTCAGCACGTTTGATAAAGTAGGGCGCTAATTTTTTCTCATGATGAGAATTTGCTTTAAAAAAAGCATTATTTGGTTGTCCATAAATAAGCGCATTAAATAGATTTGATTCAAACTGCTTAAATGCAAGTGGGTGGTGGAGAGGATGATGCTCACATTTAAGTGCATCCATCATGGTTCTCAAAAGTTGCAGAAAATAACCACCAGATTGAGTGGTAAAATCAAGTCGAGGATTAAAAATTACATTTTTTTGTTCAGATTTCACGATATGTTGCTGACAATGATGTGCAAAATCATCTTTTGAAATTTTGAGAATGAGTTGAGGGGAGTGAGCACGCCAGCGCATTCTGAGTGATTGGTCAGGTGAGATAATTGACGCTACTTCTGAGTATGAAATAAATTTATCTTGACCAAATTCAATTTCTGCATAGCCTCGAGTAGGAATCTGAATAAGATAAAACTTTTCAAGTTGATCTGGTTCGATCAATACATCTGCGCCATATTCCAAGCGGCTGATAGAAAGAGCCCCAGTTTGAACATGATGCATGCTTGCACTAAATTTTTTAGCTGATTTTAACACTTTTAGAGCATGAGGCTTAAAAATTTGCCCTACATTTTTACAAGTTTCGCTCAAATCTGCTTGATTGAAGACCAAGTTTTGACTGTTGAAAATTGATTCATTACTAAAATTTTGCCCAGTTAGCTGAGAGGAATGAAGCTGGTTCATTGTGAATCCTTGTGGCTCATTAGTAGTCCGTACCATGACAGTAGTGTTAAATTGATATCATGGAATGAGATTTACGATATAAATAAATGAAGCAATATTCAGACCAGAAATAATAATTTTAAAATTTAATAGCTATAGTGGTAATTGAAAAAAATTACATTTATTTATATCAGTCCTATCCTTAGGACGTTATTTAAAAATCTATCTCTATAATCGCTGAATGTCAAATAAAATCGAATTTTTTATCATTGTAATTTTATATAAGTTAATGAAAAATAATAAAAAATTAAAATACCTATTAAGTAATATAAGATACCAAATTAGTATTTTTTAATTTACTAATCTGTGTTCAAAAATATATTTAAATATTTAGTCGAAGCGAAGAGACTTTATTTCGACATTATTATTAAAAATGTTTTATAGTATTTATCATGATTCAAAATAGCTAGGTGAACAGGATGATCACACTCAGCCAACATAAGGATCTTAGTCACGCATCGCGTGAATTGAATGTTGCTCAACGATTAATGAGCCTTATTTGTGGTTCACATCAATTAGAAACTGCTCGTAAAGATCAGCTTGATTTTCATTATTCAGGTATACGCTTGCCGAGTAAAAAAATGGCAATTGGCTGTATCAGTTATGGCACAGATGTATCTATTCAAATTCAGCAGCTAGGTGCATACAGTATCAGTTTGCCTATTCATGGACAGCAAACATTGCGTATGAATGGAGAAACTCATTTATCACATAGTAATAATGGAATCATTGTTTCTAGTCAGGATCAGCAAGAACTCATCATTCACCGTAATTGTAAAAAATTTCAAGTGGTGATTCCTGAAGAAAGTGTCAAATCTGTACTTTCCAATTTGCTTTCTAAACCTGTTAAAGAGCGGGTGATTTTTGAGCCAGATATGCCATTTAGTGAAGATAACTTCCTAAGATTGTGGTGGAATAATATTCAACAATGTTTATCGCTCAGGCAAGATTATTCTCGTTTTGATGGTTTAAATCTGCTTTCTCAAGATTATGAAAGTTTTTTGATTAAGGCTTTGCTTTTAACCCAGCAGAATAATTATTCCAATGAATTAAGATCGCTCCAAGAGTATCAGCTTCCGAAGCCAGTCATGGTGGTCAGAGAGTTTATCCATCGTTTTGCTGATCAAGAGTTGGATGCATCAGATTTAGTCATGATATCGGGAACTTCAAAATCGACTTTATACCGTGAGTTTCAACAAGCGCTGCATATGAGTCCTATGGATTATTTAAAAAACTATAGACTTGAACAGATTCATCATGCTTTGCTGCAGAAAAATGCAAATATTTCCATTTCAAGATTGGCTTATGACTGGGGATTCAGACATTTAGGACGATTTTCTCAAGAATACAAAGCCAAATATGGGGTTCTCCCGAGTGAAACTCTTAAAATTATGGTTTAAAAAAAAGCCCCTTTATCGGGGCTTTTAATGACTGAGTTTAAATTACTGCGTCACTTCAGCAGTTGATGTATTAGCTGATTCAGGTTGTTTTAGTCCTTTTAATGCGAGCGCAATAAACGAAATAAATGTCGGAATTGCTAGGACATAGAAAATACCTGCAAGAGATAATTCAAAAGTAAAAATCAGTGATCCGTAGAACGCACCTAAGATCGCACCGATACGACCAATACCATGCATCCATGAAACACCTACACCGCGGCACACTGAAGGGTAGAACAGTGCTGTTAATGGAAGTAGTGATGATTGAGCACCCACTAATAATGCGCCAATTAAGAAAATTGCAATACCGAGTAAAACAATACTTTGGCTTACGAATGCTGCAACGAAGAACAATACAAATGCTGCGAGATAAGAATATTTAATCACAGTATTTGGATTAACTTTATCCATATACCACCCCATAAAGCATGCGCCTATTACACCGCCGAATGGGAAAATCGCTGCAATTAAACTAAACTGTTCTGTTGTGAATCCAGCGGTTTTAAGAATAGTTGGCATCCAGCTGGTTAACAGATAAAATACCATTAGGCTGGTAAAGCAACACAGCCAAAGCATTGCTGAACCCCAAAAGTATTTGCTAAACAAAATTTTAACAGGGCTTTGTTTAGGATCTAATACTTCTGCTTCAGGTAGAACAAATACAGTACTTTGATCAAATGTTTGACCGTGAATCTTCTCAAGAATTGGTTTTGCTTTTTCTTGACGATTTTGTTTGATGAGGTATTGAGGTGATTCAGGTAACTTGGTAATCAAAAATACCAATACAATCAGTGGGATTACACCGCCGATAATAATGACATTTGCCCACCCTTGATTCTCTAATAAGAACGCAGATAAGACACCGCCACTTGAGATCCCTAACATAAATCCGCAACCTGCTAATCCGGTCAGGAATGCTTTACGTTTTAGAGGCATGTATTCGGATACCATTGTGCTGATATTCGGCATAGCCGCACCAAGTCCGACCCCTGTAATAAAACGATAGATCATAAGTTCTTGTGTGTTAGAAGCAAATCCACACATGATGGTGAAAATTGAAAACAACAAAGTCGTCATTACGATGACACCCTTGCGTCCAAATTTATCTGATAATGGTCCTGAGATAATAGCGCCGATCGACATGCCTACTAAGGCCGCACTGAGCACAGGTGCTAGATCTGGTTTTGAAATCCCCCAATCATCTAACAATGCTGGTGCAATAAAGCCTAAGATGCCAGTGTCTAATCCATCACAGAAAAAAACCAAAAACCCCAGAAAGAAAACTGTCCATTGTAAAGGGGACATTTTTTCCCGATCAATAACGTCATTTACAATTATTTTTTGCATTTAAAATTTCCATATATTCAAACGTTAGAACAAAAAAGGACTATCGTTTGCAAAGAATATTAACGATAGTCCTTAGTGATTGTCATCAGCTCATTTAATTATCTTGA
The DNA here is from genome assembly GCF_056779735.1 of Acinetobacter sp. 24-47-67. Taxonomy (NCBI): domain Bacteria; kingdom Pseudomonadati; phylum Pseudomonadota; class Gammaproteobacteria; order Moraxellales; family Moraxellaceae; genus Acinetobacter; species Acinetobacter sp. 24-47-67. The sequence goes on along the minus strand of NZ_JBWYIK010000009.1, from coordinate 72,038 downwards.
GCTATGACTTTGAATAAACTTCTCACTGTAAACACGTCCGTTGTCTATCTGGTGATCAGCTAACCAATTTTTGACAGCATCGATCATTGGTGGCGGACCACACAAATACATATCGAATGCTGATTCGCTTAATTGCGATTGATCTAAATGTTCGTGGATAAATCCTTTTTTTCCAGTCCAATCATTAGAAGGTTGTCCGATTACGGGATGATACTCAAAGTGTGGAATCTTAGCTGAGTATGCTTTTAACCTTTCTTGTTCACACAAATCTTGCTCTTTGTTTACACCATAATACAGATGTACTGGTGGAATTTGAGGTTGTTTCACAATTTGATCTAGCATTCCTAAAAATGCTGACAATCCAGTACCTCCTGCGACAAAGACTAATGGCTTTTCTTTTTCCACTTCGCGAAGATAAAAACTTCCTAAAGGTGCTTCGAGTAAAATTGTATCCCCAACTTTTGCTCGATCTCGCAGATAGTCACTCATGAGACCTTGCGGGAGTAAGCGAATTAAAAACTGTAATTGATTACCTTCATTGGGTAAATTGGCAAAGGAATAAGAACGCCAATCATTTGCACCAGGAATTTTTAATCGAGCATATTGACCCGGTAAATAATCAATTTTCTGCGTATGTTGACTGGCATCTACATGAATGATTGCCGTAGTTTCAGAGACTAATTCTACGTGAGTCACTTTGGTTTCGAGTTGAAGTGTTTCACCAGCATTACAGAAACTTGAGTCATGATCGAAATAGAATGCAGCATTCGATTGCACTCGTGTTTGACAAGCTAAAATTTTACGCTCTGCCAGATCACGTTCGGTTAATGCTTCTTCATCGACATAATCTTGAGTGTAATTGCCACTTTCACATTGCCCTTGACAGGTTGCGCAAACGCCTTCACGGCAGTCTAAAGGCAATGTGATACCTTGACGGAACGCAGCATCAAGTAAAAGCTCATCATTATTCACAGAGATAAAGAACGTTTTACCATCTGCAAAGTTGAGTGCAACAGAATGACTCATTCTTTTACTCCTTAAACGTGATAGAAGTCGAGCACAGAATCAATTTTGTCATTCAACAAAATGGTGTGCTGTTTACGAATGCGGAAAGTGTCTTCATGTTGACGAAGGATATAAGTGACATGCCCGTAAAAATAGCCTTCTAAACCTTGGCGGTTATAGAATGTCGACCAACCCGCTTTAACTTCTAATAATCCGTCTTCAAGTGTTTTTACACGGATGTTGTGAATCGCATGCATGAGACGCGGAAGGGGCGTAGCTGATGCAGCTTTACCAGTTCCTATACGGAATACGCGATCTTCAAGGCCAGCACGGTTTTCATAATAGATATATGAAAGCCCTTGGTTTGGATCAGTGACGTATTCATGGTCACTAATCCATTGTGGAATGTGGTATTCGCTGTCTTCGTCATAGAGTTCTAGATATGCGTCCCATTCATAGTTGTCACAAAGCGCAGATTTTTCATATAAAAATTGAGAAACTTGATGTACAAGAGCTTGTGTCATGATTAAGCCTCCTCAGTTGTCGCTTGTGATGCAGGGCATTCGTGTGGTTCAGAAGTATCTTCAGTGAGTTTAAGTGCTTTATTTTTTAAGCCTTTTAACATGAGATCGCGCCAAACTTGGTGTTGATTGACATATAAACCTTCTTGAGTGATTTCAGTACCCGTGATGACTGGTTTGATCCCTAATGTTTGAGCATTCGGGCTGTCGCCATAATTCCACTTGTGATAACCGCGCGAAATGTCACTCCAGCGTTCTAAACGAGCTTGGAAACCACGCTGTTGTTCACGGAATTCGACTAAATCGTCAGGTGTGCCTAAGCCCGATACGTTGAAGAAATCTTCGAATTGACGAATACGGTTACGACGTGCTTCAGCCGACTCACCTTTAACACCAATACACTGGCTAATGACTTCAGTTTTATTCCACGCAACTGGACGAATAATACGAAGTTGCGAACTGATTTGATCCATAAAGAAAAGGCTTGGGTATAAGTTCAAGTTTCTGAGACGATGCATTGCCCATTCAGCACGTTTTTGACCATATTTTTCAACCAGATATGGCATCACAGTTGCGTAACCAGGACGTACAGTTGGGTTAGGCATGTCACTAAACAAAACGTTATGACCATTTTTAAATGAGAACCAACCATCATCAGTTGTGTCATCACCAGCACCTAATTTACTGTAATCAAGTGTGTCCTTTGGTCCTGTCCCTTTTTGTGCATTCAGTTGCTGACGATATTGAACTGTAGAGACATAGTTATAGTGAACAGTACTTACGTGGTAGCCATCTACACCATTTTCATTTTGTAGCTTCCAGTTTCCAGCAAAGGTATATGCTGATTTACCCGGTAAAACTTCTAATTCACCTGTAGGTGATTGTTCAACCATAAGATCAAGGAAAACACGTGTATCACCTAAATAATCTTCTAAGGTGTCTGTAGCTGTTGTATCTAAACTAACGAAGACAAATCCTTTATAACTTGCAATACGTGCTTTTTTTAGACCTCGTGATGATTTATCAAAGTCATCACAATACTCACCAGGAGCTTTAACTTTTACGAGGCGACCATCCGATTTGTAACACCAAGCATGGAACGGGCAGGTAAATGTGGATTGATTACCTTTAGCAACTCGGGTCAATGTAGCACCACGGTGCTCGCAGGCATTGACCATTGCATTTAAATTACCTTGACCATCACGGTTAATGATGAGCGGTTGGCGACCAATTTGAACAGTGACAAAGTCATTTGGTTTTGGAATTTCACTTTCATGACACGCGTAGATCCACACCTTTTCAAAGATCATTTCCATCTCTAGATCAAAAAGTTCTGGTTCAGTAAACATGTCACGTGCGATACGATAGACGCCATCCTCTGGTCGAAAATCGATACATCCTTCAATAAAATCATGCCATTCGATGCTGCTACGAGATCCCATGGTCTAACTCCTTATATCACTTGATTTCATTTATCTTTGAATCTATTGAACAGTGATTAAGGGAGTCAGGCTATCCAGTTTGTTCTAATCGTTATCCATTTTTTCTCAAATATTTTATGGAGAAGGTAGTTAAAAATATGAGTGGGATTCAAAAGTCGTCCTTTGGGACTATAAAAACAAAAAGCCGATGCATCTTTGATACATCGGCTGATAAAAGCTAAAGGAAATCGTTATTTGGCAATTCCAAGCTCTGTCAAATGAAGTCTTAGGATTCGTCTTAATTCCAAAACAGCTTCAGGCGTTTCCTGAATTGAGTGACCACCTTTGATAATAATCTCAGATTGTGCCCCTTTAAGATGCGCACTCTGATAAGGCACGATCCCATCTGACATAACAGTAGGATCTTTACTCTCAGTCACATTCCCCATGATGGAGTGAAATTTAAATCCTTTAATTGGCGTCACAGGTGAGGTTAATTTGGTGAAAGGAGAGTTGTGACTCAGATCACTCGGACCATTTTGAATCAATCCATGACCTAAGTCTTTGACAAAATGTTTAATATTAATATCTTTATCTGAGAGCGATTCAGCAAATGCACCCAAAAATGCACCTGGCAATTTGATCACTTTACGAGCAGCTCGTGTAAACCAACGATCAGCATAATCTGTGCCTCTATGCGGTGCTGCTAAGAAAATAGCACGATTAAATTGTGGCACAGGTTTGATTTGTAAACGAGCTTTAAATAAAGGTTCATTCTTAAAACGGCTAATTTGAGAATTTTTTAATTGAGACAATGCAGGTTGTGTTAAATCAGCTTGGCTCACCAATAATCTTGAAATAATACCACCCATACTATGTCCAATCAGAACTGCATCTTTAGCTGACGCCGTAGATTGATCAAGTGAATTAAATGCTTGTTGAATGATCGCATTCACCTGAAAGCGACTTTCTAAAATTGGCATATTGGTTGAGTAAAATACTTGCCAAACTTGATAATGCTCTCTTAGAACATTATCTCCCATAATGTCATTGGTTAATGCAATCCAAGCTTCTGGACTGCTTGCAAGTCCATGCACCAAAACAATAATTTTTTTGTTTGGATTATAGGGTTCGAGCATAAAGAGATGGGGCATTGTGATTGTATTGTCACGATCAATCAAACTCAAATATGCAGCAGCACCTAAGTTATTTTCGGCAAGCCACAAACCATAAGGTGCAGAGTAATTCGCAGCTAAAGGATAAACTTTTCCACCTACTTTTAATTGATCTAATCCATAAGGATCATAAATATTCAGGGTGAAATGCGGTTCATTCAGAATATTCTCTACATTACTTTGACGCGCAGGCTCAGCGGTCATCGTGACTGAAAGATAACGTGGTGGATGAATGTTAGGATTACGACCATTTTTATAAGCGTGATTTAATGGATCTACAATATATTTACCTGAATCGCTATTTCGCTCTGGCGCTGGAAGCGTTGCGACAAATTCCGCACCGAAACCATCCCGACGGTTAATCGAACGCAAGCCACTAAAATTGAGATTGTAGCTTGAAAGCAGGCTATCTAATTTTTGATTCGCAATCTGAGGGTAATGGTCATAGTTGATGGTATAAATGCTTTCACCAATTTTTATTTGTTTGGGAACTTTTTCACCCGTATAGCGCATACCATAGGTCATCACCATTTTCGCCAAGGCTTGATTGTAGAAATCTCGTATTTGAACTTGTCTATTATCGAAAATACGGTCGCTTGGTTGGCGTTTTGTCTTGAATAGATAGGCATAACTATAACGAATACTTTTATCAAGCATTGCTAACTGTTGGTCAAGACATTGACTATAGTTTTCTTGATGAATTTTTTTCTTTTCTTCTGACTGATATTTATTAATTAAACTGGTATTACAAGCAGAAGAATTACTGAGGGCTAATGCCCGTGTCAAATATGCTTCACTTGCAGTTGAATAAAGTTGTTCATCTTGAATTTGTTTAATTTTTTTTAGATCAGATACACATTTATCGGGATCATTAGAACAACTTTCAGCCTCACTGCCTGTCATTGAGAGAACATTCAGACTCGCTTCACTCATTTTTTTACGCGTTAATATGCTATCTCGTTCATTCGCGATCGAGACATTAAGCGCTTGATTTTTTACACTGACGACTTGGCAACCTGTCATAAATAGTGGTGTTGTGATCAGTAGGGCGCCAATGTATTTATTGTTCATCATAAACATATTTTCAACTGTCAGCATGAATCATTAACGCTGAGCATACGTTATTTTTTTGGATATAAAAATAAGCTCCAAAAAAAATAGACTGAATGATCAGTCTATTTTTTTATGAAATAAGATTATGATTTCGCTGGATTGTTTAAAATTTGCCAAACATTGTAACGACCTTGTTTCTCAATTTCTTGAATCAAGCGGTCAGCAACTTCAGTTTCTTCAGGATATTTCACTTTGTAATTTTTTAAAGTTGTGATTGCATTTTTCTTTTGGCTCAATGCGAGGTAGTTATTAACAGCTACGAGATAAGCTTCTTGAACACCCGCTTTGATGGCCTTATCGATATATGGAATAGCTTCTTTTTGACCACCACCTTCAGACAAAGAGAAACCAAACCAGAAGTTCGCTTCAGCGTCTTCTTTGTTGATCTTAAGGATTTGTTGTGCATATTTTAAAGATTTAGTGGTGTAAGCAGAACCAAGATCAAGGTTACGACCCAATATACTTGCTTTAAATGCACGAATTAGGATATCGAATGACGCGTTATCTTTCGCTGCTAAAGTATCTAGTTGAGCTGAAACTTCACGTAATTTAGCTTCAAAACCGCGACGTTCTTGACGATCTGTAAAGCGAGGAGGATAGTGACGTGCTTTACCTTCAACCATCTGGAGGAAGTCATCAATTTCTGTAATATCGATTTCATTTTGACCCGCTAAAACCGTGTATTTCATCGCACGTTGTGAACTATTCACAGTCGGTACGATTAATTTGTTTTGGTCGAGGATCATCTTTCTGTTTGGATTATTTGGATCAGTCACCTCAAGTTTTTGAAGTGGTGCAGCAGTAGCTTTTTTTAGTTCAAGCTCGAATACTGGTGGTTGGCTATAATTAAAAGGATTTAATGCATAAAATGGCGCACTTAAATCAGGCTCAGAAAAGACGATTGGATCGTTTGTTTTAGATTGTTTTTTTACTGCTGGAGAGCTACAAGCACTCAATAATGAAACAGCGATCATGGTGGCAATAAGGGGCTTAATCGTCATATTTTCTTCCAATATTATGTTTTTAAATTCTAGTTCAGGTTGTATCTGAGTCTATGAAAAGACGAAACAACATGCAACTCAGATTCACCTAACTTAGTCAAACTTATACATTAAGCTTTTGATTGTGCAGTTTGAGCTTCGCACTCACGACGAACTTCGTCAATAATTTTTAACTCTTCAGCACTAAATGGTTGTCCATTACTTTGAGCGTTATTAAATGTTGGATCAAGTAATGAAAGTCGCTGACATAGAGTGTTCATGCGCTTTTCATTGTGCTGTATACGATCCAATAATACTCGCATACCTTCTAACATAGGATCTGATTGATCTTGGGTTGTCGCATAAGGCTGAAAACCGATGCTTTCTGCATAATTGCGTCGTTCGGATTCTTTGTCCAAATCTTTTTGCTGATTTTTAATAATAAATCGCGCTGGGTTACCTACGGCAGTAGCACCTTCAGGGACTTCTTTGGTGACCACAGCATTCGAACCCACCTTCGCATTCTTATGCACGGTAAATGGTCCTAAAATTTTCGCACCTGCGCCAACGACTACACCATCTTCTAAAGTTGGGTGACGTTTGCCTTTATTCCAAGTGGTGCCACCTAATGTCACGCCATGATAGAGCGTCACATCATCACCAATTTCAGCTGTTTCCCCAATGACCACACCCATACCGTGATCAATAAAAAAACGTTTGCCAATTTTGGCACCTGGGTGAATTTCGATACCAGTTGCAAAACGACTAAAAGAAGACAGCATGCGGGCTGAAGTTTTACACTCTTTTTTCCAAAGCTCATGCGCAACACGATGCATAATCAGTGCGTGAATTCCTGGATAAGTGGTTAAAACTTCAAATGTGTTGCGCGCCGCAGGATCGCGGGCAAACACAGCTTGAATATCTTCTTTAAGCTGTTTAAGCATCTTTTGATTTCTCTTTAGAATCTGACTTTTTCCATGTGCCATTGTTCAATGCCTGAACACGACTGAAAATACCTCTAAGTAGATGGTACTCCATACGATCTAATTGTATACGTCCGAATAAGCGACGCAAGCGTAAAGGCAATAATCGTGGGTTTTCTGGGTCTAAAAACTCGATTTCGTGCAACATTTTTTCAAAATGAGGATAAAATTGTTCCATCTGTTGATGTGTTACCAACGGCTCATCCCAATGCATAGAATCTTCATCAGTCACTTTCATAACTGCTTGAGGATCTTCAACTTGTTCCATGAGAGCCGTGGTCGCCATTCGCATTTCATAGCAAATAATTTGAATGGCTTGAGCGACATTGAGTACCCCATAGTCTGTATTCACAGGGATGGTCACATGGTAATTCGTCAAGGCCAACTCTTCATTGGTTAATCCGCGATCTTCACGCCCAAATATTACGGCAATTTCTTGTTGTTCTTTGATCACCGCTTGCATCGATTTATCAGCAGCAGGTCGAGCATCTAATAAAGGCCATGGAATAGTTCGGCTACGAGCACTTGTACCAAAGACTAAATGACAATCTGCGATGGCTTCTTCAAGCGTTTCTACAATCTGAATTTGATCAATTAAATCGGTTGCACCGGCTGCAAGTGCATCAATATCAGGATGAGGATAAGTTTTAGGTGCAACTAAAACCAATTTTGAAAGCCCCATGGTTTTCATTGCTCTAAGTGCGCTACCGATATTCGCAGGCAGGGTAGTATTCACCATGACAATACGCACATGAGACAAATGCGCTGAGACAGCAGCATTATCAATTAAATTCATAAATCTTCCAAAATTAAGAGTATTGACTGACTTCCGTCATGTATTGATCCATTGCTTCATCCATACTGATCTGGTCAGGTGGAGAGGCCTGTGATGTGATGACTGGTTCTGATTTTGGTTCTGCGGCGTGGGAACGTGCAGCTTTTGACTTGACATGATACTCCACATGTAAGGCCTCTTTACCAAAATAGTCGCGCAGTTTGAACAATAAGTCATCGAGTGGTGCGACATTCCATTGTGGTGGTAAATGAAAATCAGCCGTTGCATATGGAAAGTCGAGTTGTACTTGTAATGGCACATGCTGACACATATCTACATCACAAAATGGTTGAATGATCTGTGAAAGCTCTTGACCAAGATTTGGCTGAATATGCTCAGGTTGTAATTTGATGAGGATGTGATTCGCACGTTTTTGACGAATTTCGTTTAATGTAAACGCCTTAGTAAGGCGTCCCATCGGACGATCGAAGCCTTCACGTTCATATATTTCTCCTTCAATCACAATCACTCTTTCATTCACAATAATGTCTTTAAAACGTTGGAAGCGTTCATGATTTGCTGAGACTTCAATTCGAGCAGTACCATCATCGAGTGTGATCATCATGCGGTTAGGGAAATTTGCGACATCCACAACCAAGCCGGCAAATACTGTAGTCACACCACGACGTGTTGGAGTCAGCTCATTAATTTTGTTAGAAATAAACGCTTTTAACTCGGGGCGATACACATCAATCGGGTGTCCCGTTAAGTATAAACCTAAGGTGTCTTTTTCACCTTTTAAACGGACTTCATCAGACCAAGGTTTTACAGGTTTAGTGGGTTTACGTTGAACTTCTTCAACTTCACCAAATAAATCCATAATGCCTGTTTCGCGATTTGAACGAGCTTGTTCGGCTGCTTGTACAGCTTCAGGCAATTGAGCCATTAAAGTCGCGCGTTCAAGGCCGAGACAATCTAATGCTCCTGAGCGAATCAAAGCTTCAAGTGTACGTTTATTGATTTTCTTCAGATCAATGCGATGGCAGAAATCAAATAAATCTTTATAAGGTCCAAGTTGCTTACGTGAATCAATGACGGATTGCATAGCTGCTTCACCAACACCCTTGATTGCACCTAGACCATATACAATGGTTTTTTCATCAATTGCATGGAATTGATAAATCGACATATTGACGGAAGGTGGTAACACGTCGAGACCATTGTTACGACAGTCATCAATCAAGAATACGATACTATCCGTGTTTTGCATTTCCGAAGTCAGTACAGCGGACATAAACTCAGAAGGATAGTGTGCTTTTAACCAAGCCGTCTGATAAGCCACTAATGCATAGGCTGCTGCATGTGATTTGTTGAAACCATAGCCTGCAAATTTTTCCATATAGTCGAAGATATGGTTCGCCGTTTGCTCATCGATATCTTTTTTTGCAGCACCTTCAATAAAGATTTGGCGTTGTTTAACCATCTCTTCAGGTTTCTTTTTACCCATCGCACGACGAAGTAAGTCCGCACCACCTAGACTATATCCAGCACAATACTGAGCTGCTTGCATAACCTGTTCTTGATATACCATAATCCCATAGGTAGGTTCTAAGACACCTTCTAATAGGGGATGTAAGTATTCGAACTCTCCACCATGCATACGATGAATAAAGTCTGGAATTAGATCCATTGGGCCCGGGCGGTACAATGACACGAAGGCAATAATTTCTTCAAATTTACTTGGGCGTGCTTCCTTGAGCATTTTTTTCATGCCCACGGATTCAAATTGGAATACCGCAGTGGTATTTGCTTCGGCAAATATTGAATACGCTGCTTTGTCATTCAGCGGAATATTTTCAATCTTTAGAGGTATATCAAACTTTAATCGTTGGTTAATGTGCTGAATAGCATCTTCAATTACAGTAAGATTTCGCAACCCCAAGAAGTCAAATTTAACAAGTCCTGCCGCTTCAACATCGTCTTTATCAAATTGAGCGACACGACCAGTACCATCTTCTTCACACAGTACAGCTGAGAAGTCCGTAATCTTGGTCGGTGCAATTACAACACCACCTGCGTGCTTACCAGTGTTACGCGTTATTCCTTCAAGTTTAAGCGCCATTTCCCAGATTTCTGAAGCATCTTCATAATCTGGGTTGGATGGGTTGGTTACAATATCTTTAAGTTGTGGTTCTGCTTCTAAAGATTCTTCTAAACTTAAACCTAAAGGTTTAGTCGGGATCATTTTAGAAATACGATCTGCTAAGCCGTAAGACTTACCTAAAACTCGTGCAACATCACGAATTGCGCCTTTCGCTGCCATCGTACCAAATGTTGCAATTTGAGATACAGCATCACGCCCATAAGTTCGTGCTACATAATCAATTACACGATCTCGACCTGCGATACAAAAATCCACGTCAAAGTCTGGCATCGAAACACGTTCAGGATTTAAGAAACGTTCGAAAAGAAGTCCGTATGGCAGTGGATCTAAATCTGTAATTTTTAAACTGTATGCAACTAATGAGCCTGCACCTGAACCACGACCCGGGCCTACAGGTACGCCATTGTTCTTGGACCACTGAATGAAGTCCATGACAATCAAGAAGTAACCTGGGAATCCCATCGAGTTAATGATCTTGATTTCAAAATCTAAACGATCGTCATATTCTTTGCGAATTTCAGGCCAGTCTTCTCCACGTTTCTCCACAGGATAAAGGTGATTAAGACGTTCTTCTAATCCTTCTTTAGACAAATGGGCAAAGAAGGTATCAATTGTATGACCTTCAGGAATTGGATAGTCAGGTAAAAAGTATTTACCTAAGCGAAGTGTCACATTACAGCGTTTAGCAATTTCAACTGTATTTTGAATAGCACTGGGGATATCAGCAAATAACTCCACCATTTGCGCTGTTGTTTTGAAATATTGCTCAGGGCTGTAAGTACGTGGACGACGATTATCACCTAAAACATAGCCATCTGCGATGCAGACGCGCGCTTCATGGGCTTCAAAGTCTTCTTCTCTAATAAAATGAACATCATTATGAGCGACAACACCGATTTGATATTTTGCGGCTAATTTAACAGCTTCAATAATAAAATCTTCTTCTTGTGGGCGATTGGTACGCGTGAGTGCTAAATAAACACGATTGCCAAATTTTTCGATCCAAGCTTCAAGTAAGGGTTCAGCTTTTTCAGGGCTACTTGAACACAGCATTTCTCCAACATCACTTTTAATCCCTAAAAGTGCAATCATGCCCGGCGCTTGTTCTAACACCCATTCTTTTTTTACACACGGGATACTGAGTTGTTGTCCTTCAATAAAGCCGCGCGATACTACTTCAGTTAAACTACGCCAACCCTCATTATTCATCGCCAGTAAAGTCATACGATGTGATTCATCATTCAAACGAATCACACTTCCTAAAATAGGTTTAATCCCTTTTTTAAGACACGAGGTATAAAACTTCACTGCTGCATGTAAGTTCGATAAATCTGTCATCGCGAGTGCAGGCATAGAATCCTGTACAGCAGACTTCATTAGATCAGGTATACGTACGATTGATTCAGTAATAGAAAATTCTGTATGAACACCGAGATGAACAAACTGCATAGATGAGTCCTTTACAAGAGCAGAGCGTATTTTATCATGCAAAGTGATTTAGAACTGAGAATCCACGATATTTTATATGATTCGCACAAATTATCTTCGATTTGAATAAAGGCGATTTTATATCAATCAAAAAAGTGCCATTCGGCACTTTTTTATAACATGAAAATTGGGCTTAATATTCCCAGAACATGCGTTGTATTTCTTTTGCATCTTTGGTTTTGGTTAAAGCAAGCGCGGTTAAAATTTTAGCTTTTTGAGGGTTGAAGTCATGTGCAACTACCCAACCATATTTGTCATCTGGCTGTTCGGCATTACGGAGAACGAATCCTTGTGGCACTCGTGAAGAACGTACAATTTGTATACCACTTTGCTGAAGTTGATTCAGCGTGGGAACAATATTTTTCGCGACTGAACCGTTTCCTGTACCTGCATGGACAATGGCTTTAACCCCAGCATTGGCATACGCTTGATAAGCATCAGGAATCATGTTGCCAGAGCCATAGACAATTTGAACTAATGGGAGTGTATCACCCTTAATATTCTCGATATTAAATTCTGACCGCTGATTAAATCGCTTAACAGAACTTCGGAACCAATAAGGTTTAGATTCTACCAACGTCCCTAAAGCTCCCCATTGGCTTACAAAGGCATTAGTATGAATATTAATGCCTTTAGTCACATCTCGAGCTGCAAAAATACTATCGTTCATAAGGACGAACACCCCCTTATTTTTTGCACTCGGGTCTGCTGCCAGAGCAACTGCACTATATAAATTTAGTGGGCCATCCGCAGATAAAGCCGTCGATGGGCGCATTGAGCCGACAACAACAATAGGTTTTTCCGTTTGTACGACTAGATTAAGAAAAAAAGCGGTTTCTTCTAAAGTATCTGTGCCATGTGTAATGACAACGCCATTTACATCTGACTTTTTAACCAAATCATTGACTTGGCGGGCAAGGGAAAGTAATTCTTTGTCTGTAATGCTTTCAGAAGCAACTTGCATTGCTTGTACGCCGCTCACATTGGCTAAATCTTTAATTTGAGGAACGGCATTCAGTAAGTCATCCACTGGAACTTTTGCGGCAGTGTAAGTGGCGCTGTTGGTTGAGCTTGCACCAGCACCCGCAATCGTTCCCCCAGTTGCAACGACGACAACGTTATTTTTAGCAAAGCTCGTTAGGGGTAATAACAAGCCAATCGATAGAGTCAGTGCGGTTAGCGTCTTTTTCATCTTTTTTCCTAAATGTTTTTTATAGTATTGTGCATGGATAATGCTTAATCACGATAAAGGAAAAGAAGGGTGCTTGTATATAATCAAAATGAAATTAATATCATGAAATAATCAAAATATTAAATATAAAACCCCCACATTGAAATCTGGGGGTTTTAAATACATCATTCACATAAAACGACTGAATTAACGCATTTTCGCCAAGAATCTTCCTAGACGGTTAATCGCTTCACGAAGTTCATTTTCAGCAGGCAAGAACACCACACGGAAATGATCAGGGGTAGGCCAGTTGAATCCTGTACCTTGAACCAATAACACTTTTTCTGCTTTGAGGAAGTCAAGCATAAACTGTTCATCATCCTGAATCGGATAAATTTCAGGATCAAGTTTAGGGAAACAATACATTGCACCTTCAGGTTTAACACAGCTTACACCTGGGATTTCATTCAACATTTGCCAAGCAATATTGCGTTGCTCATACAAACGACCACCTGGACGAATTAAATCGTTGATAGACTGGTAGCCACCCAATGCAGTTTGAATAGCATATTGAGCTTGATGGTTAGCACACAGGCGCATTGACGCGAGCATGTCTAGACCTTCAATATAATCTGCTGCACGTGTCTTATCACCCGTAATTGCCATCCAGCCTGAACGGTATCCAGCAATTCGATAGGATTTAGATAATCCGTTAAATGAAATACACAGTTGATTACCCGCAAGGGCAGCGACCGATACATGTTCGATTCCATCGTAAACGATCTTATCGTAGATCTCATCAGCAAATAAAATCAGGTCATATTTTTTTGCAAGAGCGACAATTTTTTCTAAGACATGGCGTGGATAAACAGCACCCGTTGGATTGTTCGGATTGATAATCACGATCCCACGAGTATTAGGCGTAATTTTGTTTTCCATATCCTGAATATCAGGATACCAATTGTCTTCCTCATCACATTTATAATGAATTGCTGTACCACCAGAAAGATTAACGGCGGCAGTCCATAATGGATAATCTGGCATTGGCACCAGCATTTCATCGCCGTCATCTAACAGGCCTTGCATAGCCATTACAATCAGCTCAGAAACACCATTCCCAATATACACATCATTAACATGCATATTGAAAATACCTTTTTGTTGATAATACTGACAAACCGCTTTGCGGGCAGGGAAAATCCCTTTTGAGTCTGTATAACCAATTGCATTCGGTAAGTTCAACGCAACATCATTGATAATTTCTTGAGGTGCTTCAAAACCGAAGGGCGCTGGGTTGCCGATATTGAGTTTAATTATCTTATGTCCGGCTTCTTCCATTTCGTTGGCGGCGCGTAACACAGGTCCACGAATGTCATAGCATACATGCTCGAGCTTAGACGATTTCTTAATTTCGCGTGGAGTAGTGTTACCTAAAACGGACATATTCCCATCCAATTATTTTTGAGTGAATAAAAATAGATTACTAAATATCACAATCTATGTAGAAATTTAGCTAGAAATTTTTCAAGCTCTAGCGTAAATATGAAGGTACTGAAGCATGACATTGAATGTCAAAGATTTAAAGGAGTTAATCATGGGAAAACTCAATAAAACAGACCGAGAATGGCAAAGAGAGTTATCACCAGAGGAGTATCGCATTACCCGTCAAAAGGGAACTGAGCCTGCTTTCACAGGGCGATATTGGAATACCAAACAAGAAGGAACTTATGTTTGTCGTTGCTGTGGCGAACCTTTATTTACTTCAGAAACCAAATATGACAGTGGCTGTGGATGGCCTAGTTTTTATCGTCCAATCAACCAAACAGTCATTGAAGAACATGACGATCACTCACATGGCATGATTCGTACTGAGATTGTTTGTCATCATTGTGACGCACATCTAGGTCATGTTTTTGAGGATGGACCTGAACCTACAGGTCTTCGTTATTGCGTAAACTCAGCTTCATTAGAATTAAAAACCCAAGAAAAAAATGATGAGGAAACCTATCCATGACTAATATTTATCAATTTGAGGCAGAATTGCTAGAAGGGGAAAATAAGCAATTTTCGGACTATGAAGGTAAAGTGCTATTGATAGTCAACACAGCCAGCAAATGTGGATTTACGCCACAATTTGCAGGGTTGGAAGCGCTGTATGAAAAGTATAAAGATCAAGGTTTTGAGGTACTAGGATTTCCGTGTAATCAATTTGGTGGGCAAGATCCGGGTACGCATGAAGAAATTGGTAGTTTTTGCCAGAGAAATTACGGTGTATCCTTTCCGATGTTCGCTAAAGTGGATGTAAAAGGTCCTGAAGCCCATGTGATTTTTCGGTATCTCACCAACAACAGCAAAGGAATTTTAGGAAGTGGAATTAAGTGGAACTTTACCAAATTTTTGATTGGAAAAGATGGCAAAGTGCTTAATCGATATGCACCTACAACTAAACCAGAAAGCATCGAAGATGATATTCAAAAAGCACTGGCTCAGTAAAAAAAATCAGCTCAATTGAGCTGATTTTTTTATTCATTTAATTCAAGAAACGATAATCGGCTAGATTTGCATTTTTGGTTTCTAGCCAATACTTCCATGTATAACTCGGCCAAAGTGAAAAATTCTTTCCGCCTTCTTGCTGATACCAACTCACACAGCCAGATTGCCAAACTGTGCCTGCAAATTTTTCTTGGATTTTACGGTTGAATTCTTCTTGGACTACATCTTTGACCACGATTGCTTTGGTTTTGGATTTTTCTACAGCTTCAATCAGTTGTAGAATGTAATTCACTTGAGATTCGATCATAAAAATTACAGAGTTATGACCTAAAACAGTATTCGGGCCTAAAAGTTGAAAGAGATTTGGAAATCCTTTGGTAGAAATTCCATAGTAGCTTTCAGCACCCTCTTTCCATGCTTCTTTCAACTCAATACCATTTTCGCCATAACATTTAAAATCTTTTAAATAAATTCGTGGATCAGTAATAAAACCAGTACCGTAAATTAAGCAATCTATTTCTCGTACTTGACCATCTTTGGTAACAATCGCATTTTCAGTAATTTCTTGAATGCTGTCCGTCACGAGCTCTACATTCTTGCGATTAAATGTTGGGAAATATCGATTTGATACCAAAATTCTTTTACACCCCATGGTGTAATCTGGTGTCAGTTTTTTTGCTATTTCTTTATCTTTGACTTGGAAGCGAATGAAAGCTTCTGCAAGTTTTTGACCCAGTCGCATCATTTGAGGTTTTACAATCGGAACTACGCGTGATTCGTTAGACCAATATAAGCGTGCTCGATGCAATTTTCTAAACCAGTCGTATTGGGCAAATAGTTTTTTGTCTAAAGCATTATAAGCTCGTTCATCGCGCGGTATTACCCATGCAGCCGTTCTTTGAAACACGTATAACTGTTTGGTTTTTGGTGCAATCTCAGGAATATATTGAATTGCACTTCCACCTGTGCCGATACTGGCTACACGTTTACCATTCAGGTCATAAGCATGATTCCAAGATGATGAGTGGAATACTTCGCCTTTAAATTTTTCGATTCCTTTAATCTTTGGAATTTGAGGAATATGCAATGGACCAGAGGCAAAAATAAGGAATTGACTGTGTAGAGCACTTTGATTCTTGATGGAGATTTCCCACGCATGAGCTTGCTCATCGAAGCGTGTCGAAATGACTTCGGTATCAAATTGAATAAATTTTTTTAAATCATATTCTTGAATAAGGTCTTGAATATATTGGAAAATTTCAGGTGCTTCAGCATATCGTTTTGTCCAGTCAGATTTTGGTGCAAAAGATAATGAATACATATGAGACTGCACATCACATGCAGCACCCGGGTATTGATTTTCACGCCAAGTACCACCTACATCTGAAGCTTTTTCAAGAATAACAAAATCTTTGATACCGCGTTTAAGAAGTTGAATAGCTGTGGCTAATCCTCCAAATCCGGCGCCGATAATCGCAATTTTAGTATTTTTCTTGATGAATTGCGTTTCAGTTAAGTCGACTGAATTTGTATCTAGCTGATCTGATGTAACTTCCATTTTAATACTCGTTTATATTATTTGAAGCTATCATAATCAGTCTGGACTGAAACTGACATGATTTCATTGACATTTAATATTGATATTTTCGGCAATATTCTTTCCCTTTTTTTTAGGGTAAAACATATGCAACTTTAATTTTAAAATTCTGATTTATGAAAAGGTCGATTCTCGGTTTGTTGTATCTCATACAGGGTATGCGACAAATCGGAATAAATGTGGACGAAAGATTGGAAGCTGTCGGTTTAAAGGCGGATGCTTTAGATCCGAGTTCAACGATTCAACCTGAATTAGAACAAATCATTCAAAGAATTATTGCTAAAGGGGTTAACCCGTTGCTCGGTTTAGATGTCGGTCAACATTATGCGCTCGCAGGCTATGGTCCGCTTCTTATGCTGTTGGTCACAAGCCCGAATGTCGGTGCGGCTCTCACAAATGGAATACGCTATCAAGCGCTTACCCATTTATCGGGTAGACTTACATTAGAGCAGACGAGTGTCTATGCGGCTTTATGTTATGAGCCTCTCAATTTACAAAGTGAAGTTGATGAGTTCAGGGCTCAATGTGAAATTTCAGGTACGGTTAAATTCGTGCAAGATATCTACAAAATGATAGGATTGCCTTTTCCTGAAGTGCAGGTTGAATTGCCGTTTTCACGACCGAAAGAATCCATTTTTTTGAACAAGTATTTGAATTATTTCGGTGCGCAAGTTCGGTTTGAACATGATAAATTTCGACTGATTTTTGATGCAGAAATTTTAGAATTGAAGTTGCCTTCAGCTGATCAAATCACATTTAATGTCTACCAACAAAGATGTAATGCTGAGATCGAAAGATTAAATGCGCAACAATTGAATCAACACCAGTTGATTCAAAGAATTCACGATTATTTGGATTTACAAACGGGGCAGATTCCAACAATGGCAGAAACTGCTCAAGCTTTGAATATTCCAGAGCGTACTTTGCGACATCAGCTTAACCAATTGAATACAAGCTATAAGCAAATACGGGAGCAACTCATTCGAGAGAAAGCGCTTCGATTAATTGAGTACAAAGAGTATTCGATAGAAGTAATAGCTGAAATGCTTGGATATTCAGAACCTGCAGCATTTAACCATGCTTTTAAAAGATGGTTTGGACAAAGTCCACGACAGTATGGGAAATAACCTCAGCATGTATGCTCAAATGGTATATGCCAAAGTGTTATTTATCATTTTTTTAAATATTCGTTATACTTCCGACGGCCTAAAAAAGTAATCAATATCTATGTTCCATTCTCATTCTTCGCAAAATAGTTTAAGTCACACTCCGCAATCACCTGCAGAACGTTATGCTCACGCAATTTCGTCAGGACAATTTATGCCTGATGATGCTCAAGCTCAAGCTGTACATGAACTTAATCGTGTTTGGGAAGAACTGATCTTACGATATAAAGCTTCTAAAAAAGCGTTTCGACGTTTTCGCCGTCAAACAGCCCCTAAGGGTGTTTATATGTGGGGTGGTGTTGGGCGTGGAAAAACTTGGTTGATGGACCAGTTTTACGATGCGATACCATTCCGTCGTAAGACGCGTATGCATTTCCATCATTTTATGCAATATGTGCATAAAGAGTTAAATAAAAATTCAGGACAGCAAAATCCACTCGACATCGTTGCTGATCAAATTTACAAAGATGCGGTTGTGATCTGTTTTGATGAATTCTTTGTATCAAATGTCACGGATGCGATGATTTTAAGTGATTTATTCCAAAAGCTATTTGTACGTGGAATTACACTTGTTGCAACATCAAACATTGCACCAGATGGTTTATACAAGAACGGCATACATCGCGACCGCTTTATTCCAACGATTGAAATGGTAAAAAAGAACTGTGTCATTTTGAATGTGGATGCAGGTGTTGACTATCGTTTGCGTGTACTGAAACAAGCGCAATTGTTCAAATCACCTTTAAGCCATGATAATCAGGTATGGATGGCACAACGTTTTTCAGCATTAACCAGTGCTCAAAATGTGAGTGAAGAACCGATTATCATTAATGGACGTAATGTCGATACGATTGGTCATACTGAAGATGTATTGTGGTGTGAGTTTTCTGAACTCTGTATGAAGCCACGAAGTCCTGCGGACTTTATCGAAATTGCGAACACTTATAACACTGTCCTAGTCAGTAATGTTCCCGATCTGAATGATTATTTATCAGAAGGAACACGCCGATTCATTTATTTAGTCGACGAGTTCTATGATCGTGGTGTTAAATTATTACTGACCTCACATGCCAGTATCATTGATATATATAGTGGCGAAAAATTAGCGTTTGAAATCGAACGTACACGTTCACGTTTACTTGAAATGCAATCAGATGACTATTTACAATCTGCGCATCGACAAATTGATAAGCCCGCTGAATAAATGTGAGAATTCACAAATGAACCCAAACAGATGATGTTTGGGTTTTTTTATTTGGAGTGGAATAAATTTGAAATCGTTCCTTAAAAGCGTAGAGAAAATAGACATATTGGTTTAAATTAAATCAGATTTGATGGAAATTGGCACTTAAGTCTAATTTCTACCTTTATAAAACTTTATACACTGTAATTAGATTGTTGAATTAAAACGACTCAATAAGTAATAGATCAAAAGTCTCATCTGATTGGTGTCTATAATAAATGATCACTATTTAGCAATGTGATATTACTATTCAGCAATTTATAAATGGGTATACTAGATTCTCTTGTATAAAAAGTAGCAATATCAGGAAAGACAATGACTGCACGTATTCAGAAAGGCAAGTTAGCGATTGCTAAAGAACTCTACGATTTCATCGAAAATGAAGCACTACCAGGTTCTGGTTTAGACAGTGAAACTTACTGGAAAAACTTTGAACAAGTCGTTGTTGATCTTAGCCCAAAAAATAAAGCACTCTTGGCTAAGCGTGATGACATTCAAGCGAAAATTGATGAATGGCACCGCAATAATAAATTTGAATTAGGAGCTTACAAAGCTTTCCTGACAGAAATTGGCTACTTATTACCAGAAGTAGAAGATTTTCAAATTACAACTGAAAATGTAGATGAAGAAATCGCACTATTGGCGGGTGCACAATTGGTTGTGCCTGTACGTAATGCACGTTACTGCTTGAACGCTGCAAATGCTCGTTGGGGCTCTTTATATGACGCATTGTATGGTTTCGATGTCATCTCGGAAGAAGGCGGTGCGGAAAAAGGTAAGGGGTATAACCCTGTTCGTGGCGAAAAAGTTATCGCTTTTGCTAAAAATTTCTTAAATGAAACTTTCCCTTTAGCAAATGGATCACATGCGGATGCTACGAAATACGCTGTTGAAGCAAAAAAATTAGTGGTAACGCTTAAAGATGGCAGCACAACGAATTTGGCTAAAGAAGCTCAATTTGTAGGTTTTAATGGTGAAGAGTCTGCGCCGACAGAAATCGTTTTATTAAATAATGGTTTGCATGTCATCATTGAAATCGATGCGACAAGCCCAATTGGTCAAACGGATGCTGCTGGCGTAAAAGATCTTGTTTTAGAATCTGCGGTAACAACGATCCAAGATTTGGAAGACTCAATTGCTGCGGTTGATGCTGAAGAAAAAGTTGAAGGCTACCGTAACTGGTTAGGTTTGATGAAGGGTACTTTGGAAGAGAAAATCGAGAAAAATGGTAAAACCATTACTCGTGCTTTAAACAAAGACCGTACCCACAAGAATCTGATCGGTGGCGAAACAACTTTACACGGTCGTTCATTGATGCTTCTTCGTAACGTTGGTCATTTGATGACGAACCCGGCGATCCTTGTGGATGGTCAAGAAATCTATGAAGGTATCATGGATGCATTGATCACACCGTTGTTAACGTTTGCTGACATCAAAGGTCAAAATGAAATCAAGAACTCTCGTAAAGGTTCTATGTATATCGTTAAACCTAAGATGCATGGCCCTGAAGAAGTTGCATTTGCAGTTGAACTATTTGAGCGTGCTGAACAAGCTCTAGGTTTGCCAGCAAAAACGCTTAAAATCGGGATCATGGATGAAGAGCGCCGTACTTCTGTAAACTTGAAAAACTGTATTGCTCAAGCGAAAGATCGTACCATCTTCATTAACACAGGATTCATGGACCGTACAGGTGACGAAATCCATACCTTTATGGAAGCAGGTCCATTCGTTCGTAAGGGTGAAGTTAAATCTCAAATTTGGTTCCCTGCATATGAAAACCGTAACGTGATGGTTGGTTTACAAGCAGGCTTACGTGGCAAAGCACAAATTGGTAAAGGCATGTGGCCTAAACCAGATATGCTTTTAGATATGTATAAAACCAAAATTGAGCATCCTGAAGCTGGTGCGAGCTGTGCTTGGGTTCCATCACCATCTGGTGCTGTAATTCATGCGATTCACTATCACCAATGTAATGTTTCAGCGCGTCAACAAGAGTTGTTAAAAACTGAAGCATTACCTTTAGATGATTTATTAACTCCACCATTAGCGACTGATACGAATTGGACTGATGAAGAGAAAACCAAAGAGTTAGAAAATAACCTTCAGGGTATTCTTGGTTATGTTGTTCGTTGGGTTGATTTGGGTGTTGGTTGTTCTAAAGTTCCAGACATCAACAACGTTGGTTTGATGGAAGACCGTGCAACTTTACGTATTTCATCTCAACACGTTGCTAACTGGTTACGTCACGGTATCGTGACTAAAGAGCAAGTTGATGAAGTAATGCAACGTATGGCTAAAATTGTAGATGAGCAAAATGCGAACGATCCAGCGTACACACCAATGGCGCCTGGGTTTGACGGTTATGCTTACCAAGCAGCATATGATTTAGTGTTTAAAGGTGCTGAACAACCATCAGGTTATACAGAACCATTACTTCATGCTTACCGCTTGAAGCTTAAAGGTTACACTGGTGACTAATTAAAATAAAAAAGCCTCTCCGGAGGCTTTTTTTACGATTGTGTAAAATAGTTGACCATTGGGTAAAAAGTGGCATGTAGAGGGACATAAAATGACGCAATATTCAAAT
Organism: Acinetobacter sp. 24-47-67; assembly: GCF_056779735.1. Lineage (NCBI taxonomy): Bacteria > Pseudomonadati > Pseudomonadota > Gammaproteobacteria > Moraxellales > Moraxellaceae > Acinetobacter > Acinetobacter sp. 24-47-67. The sequence goes on along the minus strand of NZ_JBWYIK010000009.1, from coordinate 50,156 downwards.
TTAAATCAACAGTTTATTAACGGTTCTTGGTTAAAAGGCTCTTCAGAGCGTGTCGTACAAAATTTAAATCCATTTGATTTAAAAGAAATACACCAAATTCAAGCGGCGAATCAGTCTGATGTTGATCTCGCTTTTTCTGCAGCACAACAAGCATTTGATCTTGGCTTAATTACCTCTGCTGTAGATCGCAAGAAAATCATTCAGAAGCTGCATGACATTATACAATTACGTAAAGACGAAATTATAGATTGGCTGATTACCGAGTCTGGAAGTACGCGTCTCAAAGCAAATATTGAAGTGGGTGCTGCGCTTGGTATTATCTCAGAATCATTCACTTTTCCTGATCAAATCCAAACTGTTCAGCTAGAAAGTAAAGATCCTGCGAGAAAAAGTTTTTATCAACGCAAAGCGTTGGGTGTTATTGCTGTCATTAGCCCTTGGAATTTTCCATTTCATTTGTCAATGCGATCGGTTGTTTGCGCAATCGCATGTGGAAATACAGTGGTACTTAAACCTGCGAGTGACACACCTGTTACAGGTGGAACATTATTAGGGAAATTGTTTGAAGAGGCGGGTGTGCCCGCTGGTGTACTGAATGTCATTGTGGGTAGTGGTAGTGAAATAGGGGATTATTTTGTCGAGCATCCTATTCCGAAGATGATTTCATTCACTGGTTCTACAGAAGTAGGAAAAAATGTTGGTGCTAAAGCGATGGCCAGCTCTAGAATCAAACGACTTGCTTTAGAGCTTGGGGGGAATGCGCCATTATTAATTCTTAAAGATGCAGATTTAGATTTGGCAGTCGATTTGACGATCAAGGGGCGCTTCCTTCACCAAGGCCAAATCTGTATGAGCACTAATCGTGTCATCGTAGATCAATCGATTCACAATGAATATGTTGAAAAGCTTTTAAACAAAGTAAAAGATATTCCTGTGGGTGATCCTAATCTTGATGAGATGCTCATAGGGCCTATTATCAATAATACACAAGTGAAGCAGCATCAACGAATCATTGATCAGGCTCAAATAGAAGGTGCTAAGTTGGTCTATGCTGGGGGTATTGAAAATAATTTGGTTTCACCTCATGTGTTTATCGATGTGTTGCCGACATATGCAATTGCTCAAGAGGAAAGCTTCGGACCAACTCTGCCGATCATCAGAGCAGATGATGAGGTACATGCAATTCAAATTGCCAATGACACACCGTTTGGTTTATCTGGTGCTGTATGTACATCTGATATAGAGCGCGGAGTAGAAATCGCTTCAAAACTCGATATTGGAATGACACATATTAATGGTATAAGTGTCGCGGACCATGCTAATGCACCATTCGGTGGAGAAAAGAACTCTGGATTAGGGCGCTTTAATGGGCATTGGATTATGGATGAATTCACGCGTACACACTGGATGACAGTACCAATATCATCATAATGAACTGAATTGGATCGGCTATAATAGCCTAAGTTTTTTATAGTATTGAAAATTATGCTATGTGTGCCAACTTTAAGCCAATACAAGCGCATCAAATCCAAGCATTAGAACTTCCACATATTCCATTTGAATATGTGGAAGAGGTTTATCCAAGCTACGAAACCCCGTTGTTATTTAAATCTGATCATGGCTACGAGTGGAGGTTAGTTAATTTTGGTTTTATACCAAAATGGGCAACTGATACAGAAATAGCGAAGAAAACCTATAATGCACGCAATGAAACATTAAGCGAAAAAAGAAGTTTTCAAGAAGCATTTGAAAAATGTAAATTTGGTGTAATTCCAGTCACTGAGTTTTATGAAGCAAAATATATTAATGGACGACCGCAACGATGGGGTGTGAGAAGAAAAGATGGTCAGGCATTTTTTATCGCAGCGTTATATGAAATCACGAAAATTGATCAAAGCATTTATCGCTCAGCAACGATGATTACCATGGATGCTATTCATCACGAAATGATGAGGGAATTTCATGAGCCTGGAGATGTTAAACGGTCAGTAATTGTTATTCCGCACCATAAATTAGATCAGTGGTTGAGTTTAAAATCCCCCGACATTCAGAACTTTGTTGAAGGCTTTCCAGTAGAGGAATTTGAATGTTTTTATTGTCCAAAACCACGGCAGAACAATACAGCCCAACTCAATATGTTTGATGATGGGCTTTAATCTAAAGTTTAGGAAAATTAATGCGCTAAATTTTTGAAAATATGCTTTAAGCTTTCCATTAGTTTTTCAATTTGAAGTGGAGTTAATCCCTCAAATGTTTGTTCAAGAACCACACTCATCAGGTCATTAATTTTTTTTGTCATTTCCAAACCTTTTGGTGTTAGTACCACACGTGTAATACGGGCATCGTTTTCACACGAGTAAGTATCAACCATTCCTTCATCTTTTAAACGGTAAACGATTTTTGTAGTCGTCGACATTTTTGACACAATCATGTCAGAGAGTTCTGAAACACTTGCATCTGGCTTAGTAGACAATGCGACAAGCAAACGTCGACGAGAATTATCAACGCCATACTTTTTGAGCACATGGTCAACATTCAGTACATACTGAGAATGGACTTGAGTGATCCAATAGAATGGAAAATTTTCGAGTTCAAAATTTTCAGATGAAGGTAAAAATTTTGCATATTTTTTTGACATCGCTACGTCCTTGTCAGTGTAACTTAATTGTTTTTATTGATTTAAATATTACATGAAGCATAACCTATATTAAAAGAACTTTGTTCAAATAATCAACTTATGTTCAAGCGCTTACCTTAAATCAGACAAAAGGCATGATACCTATAGGCTTCAGTTTTATAAAACATATTTCAATGATCTTTAAATATCTTTATATATATCAAAACAGAAGATTCTAAAAATACAGCTCTTCTGATCTTCGTGATTATATCTTTATGTCAATTCCACGCTGACCAAATTCTATTGAAAAATAGAGGAACTATAACTTGGCACTGATATTTTTTTTTGTGTCGAAAATGTCAAAGACTATTCAAGGATGGCAATTACGACTAAAGATATGATCTAAATTTACATAAAAAATTGTTTTGAACATAAAAAAAGTAATTACAAAATAAAATTCTTATGCATAATAGTTTCATCATTTCTGAAAAGGTAACTTTATATATGGACCCGTCGCCGTGTTGGCCTAATTTAGCTTCTTACATTATCTTAAATAATAAGAACCAGGAGATCTAATATGGAATTTTTATTGGATCCTGGCATTTGGATAGGGTTAATTACCCTTATCATTCTTGAAATCGTTTTAGGTATTGATAACTTAGTATTTATTGCGATACTTGCAGAAAAACTTCCTCCAGAACAACGTGATAAAGCCCGTGTAATCGGTTTATCCCTCGCATTATTAATGCGTCTAGGTCTACTTTTTGCGATCTCGTGGTTAGTGACTTTAACTCAACCATTGATTGAAATTTTTGGAAAAACATTCTCAGGTCGAGATTTGATATTACTATTTGGTGGTCTATTCCTTGTGTATAAGGCTGTCAATGAACTCCATGAAAAAATGGAGGGTAAACCCGAGATTAAAACAAATAACAATGTCGTATACGCTGGTTTTGCTGCAGTTGTGGCTCAGATCGTCGTGCTTGATGCGGTATTTTCACTCGACTCAGTGATCACTGCGATTGGTATGGTAGATAATATTTACGTGATGATGGCTGCGATGATTGTGGCTATGGTTGTTATGTTAATTGCATCAAAACCGTTAACTACGTTTGTTAACCGCCATCCTACGGTGGTTATCCTTTGTTTAAGTTTCTTGTTATTGATCGGTGTAAGTTTAATCGCTGAAGGTTTTGGATTCCATATCCCTAAAGGTTATATTTATTCAGGTATTGGTGTTGCAATTCTAATTGAAGCATTCAATCAATTTTCGAATCGTAATCTTGAAAAAAATCAAGCGAAGATCCCATTACGTCATCGAACTGCAGATTCAATTTTGAAATTGATGGGCAGTAAATTGGATGCCGATATTGCAACATCCAAAGAAGTTGAAGAAATTCAACAAGCTTTTGGTGATGAAGAACGTTATATGGTTGGTGGTGTGCTATCACTTGCTGAACGTTCAGTTGCTTCAATTATGACACCTCGAAATCAAATTTCTTGGGTAAATATTGAAGACGATGCCGAAGCAATTCGCGAACAGGTTTTAGCTGTACCTCATAGTCTTTTCCCTGTTTGCCGTGGACAATTAGATAAAGTCATCACGATTGTACGTGCAAAAGAATTGATTGATGCATTAGATGATCCAGATCAACTGAAAGATTTGATGAAACGTGTGCGTCCTATTTTCATTTATGAAAAAATGAAAGTGATTGATGCAATTAATACATTAAGAACTTCAAAAGGTTCATTGGTACTTGTTACAAATGAATATGGCAATATTCAAGGTTTAATTTCACCGTTGGATGTTTTTGAAGCAATTGCTGGTGAATTCCCAGATGCTGATGAACAGCTTGAATTGGTCAAAATCGACGATACCACTTGGAAGGCATCTGGTATGTTGGATCTATATCAATTAGAGCTGGCTCTTGATATTTTAGATTTAGTTCTGGTGCAAGAAGACTCTGGTTATTTCAGTGTTGCAGGACTAATTTTAGATAAAACGAGTGGGGCGGTTGATGTTGGTATGGTGATCGAACATCAAGGGGTTAATTTTGAAATTCTAGAAATGGAAGATAATCGAATTAAAACCGTTAAAATTACGCTTTAGTGTCTGATAAAAAAAAGCTCCGTAAAGGAGCTTTTTTTTGGCTTAAATCTCTATATAAAGCATGTATATAGCCAAGTCATAATTTGAAATATGAGATAAGATGCTATACATATTGCAATGTGTATTCTAGCGAAGGAATGTAAGATCATGGTTGATCAAATGGAATTATCGGTACGACTCGCTATATTTTTTAGTGGTATTTTTTTATTGACCGGTATGCTTACTGGCGTTTGGAAGTATGTGCAAATCAGCTTATCTAAACAAGCTCGAGCACATTATTATGTTGATATTGCGCATAGAAGTAGTTTGCTATATGCACCTGCAACGTTAATTCTAGCGGTTATGGCATATTTTTCAGCATTGAATGAATCAATCAATTTGCTCTTTATTTTGATTAATATTTTCTTTTTTGCATTCTCAATTTTAAGTTATATTTTGCATGGCTTATTGAAAGATACGACAAATCAGTTCAAAGAACCACATCAATTAGGGCGTATTGAATTACCAAAATTGCTCATGAGAGGTGCGATGGTACTATTGGTCGTAGGTGAGGTTGGGGCGACCTTAGGTTTGCTTTATGGTTTGTATATTGGGTTATTCTAAGTAAATCAGTAGAAGCGCAGAATTGAAAAATTTGTTATTTTGATAGTGTGATTTGAATGATGACATTGACTTTAAGATGGATGCTTTGGCATCCATCTCTTAGTCTAAATGTGCTTCTTGATCAGAAAGCTTTTGAGTACGATATTTCGTGTCAATAAAGGCCCACACGTAAAATGCTAGCGTCGCAGCAAGTGCATAAGCAAAATATTCAAGCTTCAACGTGCCTTGAATTGTACCTTGCACAACAAGTGTCAGCATGAGAGCAAACATTGTGCTTAAAAAAACGACAGCATTGTTGTTCGCTTTAAGAGTATTAATGAAGACTTGCTTGTTGAAATGTAATGATAACATCTCCATCCCTCCTGATAATTCATGACAAATCTGAATGATTTAGTCGACTTTGTTTACATACTTGTACAGGGGATTGAAGAATAAAGCAAGTTTTTAACACTCTATTATGTAAATAAATTATGACATTAATATGACAAAAGTCGAAATATTTGAAGTTAAAATATTATTTGAGCTAAATGCTAGAATTATTTCGATAAATCGTGATGAGATGAATAGAGTTTCTTGTAATTCTTTAATCTATTTACTTTTTAGCATCTTGCAAAACAAATAAATAGTAGCAAAAGTCATTCCAAATCTGACTGATGAGGTCAAAGTTAAGGTGGGTAAGCAATAATAGTCTGTTGGATAAACGAGACAATTATTGATTACAGAACAAATACGGCTTGGGTAAAACAATATTTATTGATAAATCACCTGAATTTACTTCTTCAGTCTATCCAGTGTGTAGACAATGACAAATACAACTAAAGAAGGAATCAACCATGCTAAATTTTGTTCAGCCAATGGTAGATTGTTCATAAATGCTGGCAAGAAATGATCTAATTCTGCAACCTTAAGTCCATCAATAATACCGAATATGAAAGCAACCGCTGTAACAGGCGCAATGACGCGTGGAGCGGAATTAAAGAACTTCCACATAAATCCCATCATGATCACCACAATCGCTGGTGGGTAGATTGCACTTAATACAGGTACAGAGAAGGCGATTAACTTGGTTAAACCTAAGTTGGAAATGACAAATGAGAAACCAACAAGAATGAAAACCCATTTTTTGTAAGTAATCTTCGTGATTTGTGAGAAATATTCTGCACATGCACAAGTCAAACCAATTGCCGTAACCATGCATGCGATAAAAATCATCGCCCCTAGAAAATATGAGCCAAAGTCACCAAAGGCATGCTGAACATAGCCATGGAGAATAATGGCACCATTTGCAGCGTTAGGTGCAGCCTCGTGACTACTCAGTCCAAGTTTAAATAGGCTAATGTAAACCAGTGTAAGGCCAATACCTGAAATTAAACTTGCGATCACTGCATATTTGGTAATTAATTTTTGATCATTTACACCACGTGAACGTATCGCATTAATAATGACAATACCAAATACTAAAGCTCCTAAAGTGTCCATGGTTAAATAACCATTAACAAATCCTTCTGAAACAGGACTATTGATATAGTTTCCAATAGGTGCAGGGATATAATCTGCAGAAACTAAAAAGGCACTACCACCTAAAATGATCAAAGAGAGAATTTTGAGTGGAGATAAAACATAGCCGACAGTATCCAAAATTTTATTCGGATAAAGTGAGATTAACGTTACAAATGCAAAATAAATTGCACTGTAGATCAACAAGGTCGATGAAGACGTTCCAAAATAACTCGAAAAACCAATTTCAAAAGAAACTGTAGCTGTCCGAGGTGTCGCGAAAAGTGGTCCAACAGCAAGATAGCATGCTACGGTTAAGATTAAACTTGCAATCTTACCCAGTGGAGAGCTTAAAAGTTGAATAGAGCCTTCAACACGCGATAGCGCAATGATCGTGATAACAGGAAGGCCAACAGCAGTAATTAAGAAGCCAAAAGCAGCTAACCAAACATGTTCACCCGCTTGTTGAGCAACAATAGGTGGGAAGATAATATTGCCTGCACCGATAAATAGTGCAAAGGTCATAAAACCTAAGGCAATAATGTCCCGTGTACGCAAATTGGTCATAAGGGAGATCGGTTCAAGAAAAAAGAAAGCGATTTTAGAGCAAATGTCAGTAAATAGGGAGGGCGGTCATCCATCGAATGGAATAGTAAAAAAGCAAGAAGCGAATAATTTTATTGGATGGGAAATTATGAGTTAAATTAAGTCTATGTATTTATAAAACTAATAAAATAAATTTATTAATTGAATTGAAATCAAGCAGAGCATAGATCTTGATTCGCAAAATAAAATAATGTACTGAATGGTTAAATAATAGTCGAAAATGATTAAGTTACAGATAGTCTATAGCGTTTGTGATCGACAAATGAAAGTCCTATAATGAATCCTGAATTAAAAAGGGGTTCATCATGAAGGCAACAGCTGTCACCATTAAAACTGAACAAGATATTGAAAAACTAAGAATATCGGGTCGGCTTGCGGCACAAGTGCTTGCAATGATTGGTGATTATGTGAAGCCAGGTGTGAGTACTGAGTATCTTGATGATATCTGTAATGATTACATCGTCAATACACTCAAGGTGACGCCAGCAAATGTGGGTTATTACGGATATACAAAAACAACCTGTATTTCGAAAAATGAAGTTGTATGTCATGGTATCCCTGCTTCCAATATTATCTTAGAGGATGGAGACATCATTAATATTGATGTTGCAATCATCAAGGATGGTTATTTTGGTGATACCAGTCGAATGTACTATGTAGGTACAATTAAACCTGAAGCAAAAAAATTAGTCGATACGACTTATGAAGCGATGCTTGCAGGTATTAAAACGGTTAAACCTGGCGCGACACTAGGTGACGTGGGTCATGCTATTCAACAAGTTGCGCAACGCGAAGGTTTTACGATTGTACGTGAATATTGTGGTCACGGTATTGGAAAAACCTACCATGAGCAACCGAATGTATTGCATTACGGACAGCCTGGTCAGGGATTAGTATTAAGAAAAGGAATGGTGTTTACCATTGAGCCTATGGTGAATGCAGGCAAAGCCAAAGTTAAAGAATTAAAAGACGGATGGACAGTAGTTACAGCAGATAAATCTTGGTCTTCACAATGGGAACATATGGTTGCTGTGACTGATGAAGGATATGAATTATTGACACCTTGGCCTGAAGGTACGGGTGAATATCCTGTAATTTAATTCCCAAAAGCCTATTTTTTTAAATAGGCTTTTTAATTTGTATACGCATCAAATGATAAATAATAAATCCAATAACCAATCCCCAAAAAGCAGATCCAATGCCCAAAAACTGAACTCCAGATGCAGACATTAAAAAAGTGATTAAAGCAGCATCACGATCTAAATCTTCTTTAAATGCGATACTGATGTTATGTCCAATCGTTGCAAAAAGTGCGATCGCCGCCAAAGTGGTGATCATTTCTCTAGGGAATGACAGTAATATTCCCGTTAGTGTCGCTGCAAAAATGCCCATAAAAATATAGAACACTCCACAAGCCATACCTGCAATATAGCGTTTAGCAGGGTCTTGATGAACTTGTTCATCAAGGCTCACAGCTGCACTAATTGCTGCGATATTGGTTGAAAATGCCCCGAACGGAGCGAATATTGCTTGAGCAATTCCTGTCCAACTTACTAATTGGTTGACATGAGGTTTGTAACCATAGGATCTGATCATTGCTAAACCAGGTAAATATTGTGAAGCCATATTGATGATCAAGAGGGGAATAGCTAAACCCAGAATACTTGACCAGTGAAATTCAGGCTGAATCCATACTGGATACGTCATTCCGTAGTGAATTTTGGTTGCTGTATATTCAAAGAAAAAAGGTGTGGCGATAATGCAAGCTAACAATGTAATGACAATGGAGTGACGGGGTAATGCTTTTTTACTTATAAAATATGTACTGATCAAGATTAAAACATAGATCAATTGGTCTTGCATGACCGTAAATAATGAAATGCCAAATTTTAATAACACTCCAGCTAACATGGCGCTTGTAAGAGATTGCGGTAAAAATTCAAGAATTCTTTGAAATATTCCAAAAAAGCCCAATACAGCAGTCATAATTCCGCATATTAAAAATGCCCCTATCGCCTCATTCAAATTGTATCCTGAGCCTGTAGCGATAATCAGTGCTAGTCCTGCTGTTGACCATGATGTTGCAACTGGATATTTAAACTTCCAGCTTAAGATCAGTCCTGATAATCCTATACTCAAACCCAGTGCCCAAAACCATGAGCTAATCTGTGCTTGATTTGCACCTAATACTTGTCCAGCTTGAATAACCAGTACAGATGAAACGCTAATGCCAATTAAAAATGTAATAAAGCCAGCGAAAACAGCAGGTAGACTTAAGTCTTTTTTTATTCTTGTTATCACGTCTATGAGCATTTTTATATTATTTCCCTAATGATTCTGTGAAGTTAAGATTACATTGTTGATGTCGCAAGTTTGATCCCAAACAATCCAAATAAAATACCAATAGCGGCAACAGAAGCAGCTGCTAATTTATAATGCGTGTTGAAGTAATTTGAAATTTTGATACCTGTAAAGATCAACATACTTAAGTAGGCTATACTCATTAATTGTAAAATTACAGCAAGCATTAAAAAGCTTTGGGCTGGATAAGGATAAGCTGGATCTACAAATTGAACAAAAAACGATAAAAAGAACAGTATTGCCTTTGGGTTAATCAGACTAATGAGTAATGCGGTACGAAAAGGATGAAATTTTTCTTGTTTTTGTACAATAGAAACATTAGCTTGATCTTTACTTGGACGTTTCCAAGTTAAATAGGCTGCATATATTAAACGGATACCTAAATAACTAAGATATAAAGCACCAATAATTTTTAGGGCGAAAAAAATCCAGGGAAATTGATGCAATAATGTTGCGGCACCTAAGACAGTTAGCAAAATAAGGATGCTATCTCCACACAAAATACCGAAAGCACCTTGATAGCCCACTTTTATGCCAAAGCGAGTCGCAATAGACATGACATAGAGCGAGTTAGGTCCAGGTAATAAAATAATAAGTAATGTACCTATTAAATAGGTTGGAAGATCAGTTATACCAAACACTCATTTATCTCTTAAAAAATAATCGAGCTCCTAAGAGCTCGATTGAAAGAATGATGGATAGGTGCAATTAAGCTTTTATATCAGCATCTATGCCAAATGATTGTTTTAACAGAGAGCTGAGTTGATCTCTTGCCTTAATAAAGCCATCTATACCGCCTTGCAATAATTGCGATGCCATAAGATCTTTCTGAATTTGCGCTTTAAAATCTATTTCAGTGATTGGACTAAGTGATTCGATATTTGAGCTGTGTGCATTTGCATTTAACTGAACTTCAACTTGGCGATGATCTTGAGCCAATTCGTCAAGTAAATTCGGTGATACAGTTAAGAGGTCGCATCCAGCAAGTCCGAGAACCTGTTCTATGCTACGAAAGCTTGCGCCCATAACTTCAGTTTTCACCTGATTTTGTTTGTAGAACTCGTAAATTTGTTTAACGGATTGCACACCAGGATCTTGTTCAATTGGATAGTGATCCACATTTTCAGCTTTTTTATACCAATCGAGAATACGACCTACAAATGGTGAAATTAATGTGACCTGAGCATCCGCACATGCTTTTGCTTGATGTAAGCCAAACAACAAAGTTAAGTTGCAATGAATGCCTTCTGCTTCAAGAACCTTAGCAGCTTGAATACCTTCCCATGTTGAGGCGATTTTAATTAAAATTCGGTTTTGATCAACACCATACGTCGCATAGAGAGCGAGTAATTCTTTAGCTTTAGCAATTGTCGCGGCTGTATCGTATGAAAGTGCTGCATCAACTTCTGTTGATACTCGACCTTCAACTACTTTTAGAATTTCCACACCTAATTTGACAGTCAGGATATCAATTGTTCTATCGATTAACTCATCTGACTGATAACCCTCTGACTTTGCTTGATCAAATGCAGCTTCAATCAGTTCTTTGTTTTCAGGGAATGAAGCTGCTGCCGTGATGAGTGAAGGGTTAGTGGTAGCATCCAATGGCTTAAATTTTTTTATAGCGTTTAAGTCACCTGTGTCTGCAACAATTGTAGTGAAGTTTTTTAATTGAGATAAAGCTGTTTCAGTCATTGCGATCTAATTCTTTGTTTCATTACTTATACCATCTTTATAACACATGATTATTTTGAAACATGCTACAAAAGTTTTAAATCAAGTTATTTTCCTACATTTTTCTTTTATTTCTGATGTGATGAATTAAAAATTGAGCAGCTTTGCCCAATGATTTCTCTTTACTCCAAACCAGATCGATAAAATAATCAAATTTTGGAGTGAAATCTGAAAATCGTAGAACTTTAAGTTTTTTCTTTAATGTTGGTTGTTCGATAAGCATTTCAGTGGGTAAAACTCCCCATCCAAGTCCTTGTGAAATTAATCTACATGCAGAATGGTGATTGTCTGTACGCCATGCATCTTTGGAGAAAAGTAATTCAGGCTTAATGTTCCGATCGCGACTAGCGACTACAATCTGACGACTTTGAAAAATTTCTTCATAGCTCACTTTTTGATTTTGGCACAGCGGATGATGAACAGATGCAACTGGAATTAAACTTTCTTTCATTAATTCCACAAATTGTTCATTCGCCTCAATATGTTCACGCTCAAACATCAATGCTAAATGTGCTTTACCTGTTAAAATCATTTGTTGAGCATCTTCTTGTGGTGCGCTGAATATATTGATTTGTAGTTGAGGAAATTGTTGTTCTAATAAAACAATATAATCAGTCCATCTACTATGTAGTAACTCTGATACCACCACAATATTTAATTCGGTTTCGATGCCGCTACTCAAACCAAACGCATGTTGTTTCCATTGATTCATTTCAATCAATAAATGATTAGTACGTTCATACAAAACTTTAGCTTGAAGCGTTGGTTGTGGTTCACGTCCTATTCTTTCAAACAGATGAAGATTCAGATCAATCTCTAAATTGGAAATCGCCATACTGACAGCAGACGGGACCTTGCCTAATTGACGTGCGGCTGCGGAAAAAGAACCTGTTTCCATCACCGTTTTAAAAACGACCAATTGTTCTTGATTAATATTCATGTTTGTTCTTTCAGAAATTTTGATAGATTCTAACTCGATCATTCAATATTATGAAAATAAAATGCGCTCATATAACAATGTTGATGAGTGAACCCATGTTTTTTTCAAAGAGAAGAATTATTCACGCAATAAGCTATGAAATCATTCTATTGGTGATCATCGCAATTTCTTTGAGTTTTATTTTCGAAGTTCCACTGGAGATTGCAGGTACATTAGGTGTGATTATGGCTGTACTTTCAGTGATCTGGAATATGATTTTCAATCATTATTTCGAAAAAATTGAAGCGCGCAATCAGTGGAAGCGTACTGTAAAAGTTCGTATATTGCATGCGCTAGGATTTGAAGGTGGCTTGATGTTAGTGACCATTCCAATTGTTGCATATATGATGGATATGACGCTCATACAAGCTTTTATCGTCGACTTAGCTTTGACGCTTAGTATTCTGGTGTATACGTTTATATTTCAATGGTTCTATGATGGGATCGAAGCTAAACTGGGTTATGCACCTGAGGCTTTAAATCACTAAAACTCAAAATAAAAAAGCATCTCTATTGAGATGCTTTTTTGTTGTCATAGAAATTATTTTTCAATAATTGCCGTTACACCTTGACCACCTGCAGCACAGATTGACACAAGTACACGACCTGAACCTTTTTCATTTAAAATTTTTGCAGCAGTTGCGATAATACGACCACCCGTTGCGGCAAATGGGTGACCCGCAGCCAACGAAGAGCCTTTAACGTTTAACTTCGCACGATCAATTGAACCTAAAGGCGCATCTAAGCCTAGACGTTCTTTACAGAATTTAGGATCTTCCCAAGCTTTTAATGTAGAAAGAACTTGAGATGCAAATGCTTCATGAATTTCATAGTAGTCAAAATCTTGAAGTTTTAAATTAGCACGCTCGAGCATACGTGGAACTGCGTAAGCAGGAGCCATTAACAAACCTTCTTTTTTACCAATGAAATCTACAGCAGCAGTTTCAGAGAAACTTAAATACGCTAAAATTTCGTGACCATTTGCTTTAGCCCATTCTTCTGATGCTAATAATACACAAGAAGCACCATCGGTAAGTGGAGTAGAGTTACCAGCAGTCATTGTACGAGCATCACCTTTACCAAACGCTGGCTTAAGTTTTGCAAGCTTTTCTACAGTTGAATCAGGACGTAAGTTGTTGTCGCGCTCAAGGCCAAGGAATGGCGTCATTAAATCGTCAAAGAATCCTGCTTCATAAGCTGCAGCCATTTTCTGATGAGACGATGCAGCAAGTTCATCTTGAGCTTCACGAGAAATGCCCCACTCAAGTGTTGTGATCGCTTGGTGATCGCCCATAGATAAGCCAGTACGAGGTTCACCATTTTTAGGAGCATCTAGCAAATCTTTTACGTTAATTTTAGTTAACGCTTTAAGACGATCTTTACCTGTTTTTGCAACGTTGAGTTCTAAGAGGGCTTTACGTAATCCATCACCAAATGCGATAGGAGCATCTGAAGTGGTATCTACTCCACCTGCAATACCCACCTCAATTTGACCTAATGCAATTTTGTTCGCTACGAGGAAAGCAGCTTGAAGCCCAGTACCACAAGCTTGTTGGATATCGTAAGCTGGAGTCTCAGGTGCAAGCTCTGTGCTTAACACACATTCACGCGTCATATTGAAATCACGGCTGTGTTTTAGTACAGCACCAGCAACGACTTCACCCAGACGTTGACCTTGAAGATTAAAACGCTCAACTAGACCATTCAATGCTGCTGTAAGCATATCCGTATTTGTGGCTGTGAAATAAGCACCATTAGAACGTGCGAAAGGAATACGATTACCACCGATAATTGCAACACGGCGTACAGTATTTTGAGTCATAGTTTTTTCCTGTTCAGCGGAAGATTGAGTCGTAGTTGCTGAAGTTTGATTTTCAGCTTTAGTTTTATTTGTTGCTGCTGTTTTTTTGCGAGTCGTCGACGTACGAGGGCGAGTCGCTTTTGGAGTATTTGCGTTGTTGGCACTGTTTGCATTACCACTACTCGCATTTGAACGAGCTTTTGATGTATTTGACACAGTCGCTTTCGCAGAATTCTCAGTTGTTGGATTTTCTTGAGTTGTTTTGCTCATAAGGCTTTTCCAAGCATATTTGGGATATTCTTGAGTGCTACATTAGCATAATCGCTAAGAGGTCGTATTGACTAAAATGACATTTAGCAATGCTTTCAGGTCAAGACATACATAGAGTAACTCAAGTATTATTTAACTGAAACGCAGGGATCGATTAATTTACTAAGTATCAGAGTTTGAACTGAACTTCATCTACATCATAGATCCTTCAAAAAATTATTCTATCGAGAGATCATATTCATGACTGACCAATATCAAGCTTTTGCAAAATCTCCAATTGGTAAATTTGTCATCAAAAATTTAGGTTTACCATCTCCAATTCACTTAGATCGCTTTGAATCAGCAACGCCTGTTGTTCAAGGCGCTGTTTTATTCGGTTCTGCGTCTAAAAGTCTTTTTAATGGTGAAATTGCGCAAGTTCTGAGTAATATTCATGCCAACAGCTATGCGGGAAACAATGCTGAGTTACAACAAGCTGCAGCTAAAGTAGGGTTGAACTTAGGTGCGTTTAATGAAGGCGATAAAGAGTCGAAATTCAAAGCAGTTGTGTTTGATGCTTCGGGTATTCAGGACTCTGAACAGTTAATTGAATTGTATAAATTCTTTAATCCAATTGCTCGCCAAATTCAAACTTCAGGTCGTGTAGTCGTCGTTGGCTTGACACCAGAATCAGCACCTACAGTGAAACAAGCGATTGCTCAACGTGCATTAGAAGGTTTCGTGAAATCTGTAGGTAAAGAATTTAAGAAAGGTATTGCTGCACAATTGGTTTATGTAGATCAAGATGCTGCTTTAAATCTTGAATCTACACTTCGTTTTGTACTTTCTCCGCGCTCAGCGTATGTATCAGGTCAAGTCATTCGTGTTTCAAAAGCAAATGTTGTTGATGTTGATTGGACTAAACCACTTGCGGGCAAAACTGCAGTGGTCACAGGTGCAAGTCGTGGTATTGGTGAAGCGATTGCGCATGTTTTGTCGCGTGATGGTGCTCATGTCATTTGCTTAGATGTACCACAACAACAAGCAGATCTTGATCGTGTTGCGAGTGAAATTGGTGGATCGACTTTAGCGATTGATATCACTGCACCAGATGCTGGAGAAAAAATCAAAGCTGCAGCGGCTGCTCAAGGCGGGCTAGATGTGATTGTCCATAATGCCGGTATTACACGTGATAAAACGCTTGCTAATATGAAGCCAGAGCTTTGGGATCTTGTGATTAACATTAACTTATCTGCGATTGAGCGTGTGAATGAATATTTGTTGTCTAATGAAGGCATCAATGAAAATGGTCGCATCGTTTGCGTATCTTCGATTTCAGGTATTGCGGGTAACCTCGGTCAAACGAACTACGCAGCTTCTAAAGCTGGTGTGATTGGTTTAGTGAAATTTACAGCACCAATTTTGAAAAATGGTGTAACGATTAATGCTGTTGCTCCTGGATTTATTGAAACTCAAATGACAGCAGCGATTCCATTCGCAATTCGTGAAGCGGGTCGCCGTATGAATTCGATGAGTCAAGGTGGTCAACCAGTTGATGTGGCTGAAACAATCGCATTATTTACTTCATCTGCTTCAACGGGGCTGAATGGAAACATTGTACGTGTGTGCGGTCAAAGTTTATTAGGTGCTTAAGCTTTAGTGGTCATAGATTGTTAAATGAAAGAGAGTAATGTTCAGGCATTGCTCTCTTTATTGCTCGTATGATTTGTTATGATCGTTTTGTTGAGCTGCAAACTGTAAATTTTTTATAAAGATAAATGGG
This sequence comes from Acinetobacter sp. 24-47-67, assembly GCF_056779735.1. Classification (NCBI taxonomy): domain Bacteria; kingdom Pseudomonadati; phylum Pseudomonadota; class Gammaproteobacteria; order Moraxellales; family Moraxellaceae; genus Acinetobacter; species Acinetobacter sp. 24-47-67. The sequence continues at coordinate 33,816 of NZ_JBWYIK010000009.1, read as the reverse complement.
AATTTTTAACATGAAAACACGTCACTTTAGTCAATTGCCAAAAGCTTATTTAGCTTATCCTAAAGTCATTAAAGGTTTAATTTTTAAAAAACCGAAAGGCGAAAAGACACTTCCACAAGTGGATTACATCGTTGATGAATATCGTGTTGATCATGACCATTTAAAATCTTATAACGAAATTTGTGGTTATAAGAATAATGGATATGTACCATCGACTTACTTGGCAGTCATTTCTCAAAGTTTGCAGATGCAAATGATGACACAAGAACCTTTCCCATTTGCTTTGCTGGGTTTGGTTCATATTCGTAATCAAGTTAAGCAGTATCGCAAAATTGGAGTGAATGAAACTATCACGCTATCATGCAAATTTGGTGAGTTAAAACCACATGACAAAGGTTTGCAATTTGACTTCATTACGACTGCAAAAGTAGGAAATGATGTAGTGATGGAAGGTTTAACGACCTATCTTTCTCGTCAAAAAACAAATACTTCATCCGCTTCAAAGGCGAAAGAAGATCAGTTGCCTGAATTTAAATCACAGGGTAATTGGAAAGTCGCTGAAAACACGGGGCGTCTCTATGCGCTCGTTTCAGGTGATTTTAACCTCATTCATATTCATGCAGTTACAGCGAAAGCATTTGGTTTTAAACAAGCGATTGCGCATGGCATGTGGAGTAAAGCTAAAGCATTAGCAAGTATTAGTTTACCGGATGCTTATGATGCTGATGTTTATTTTAAGTTGCCTATGTTTTTACCATCTGAGGTTGAATTTTTAACGGGTGAGCGAGATCAAGCGACATATTTGTTAGTTCGTAATGCAAAATCACAAAAACCTCATGTTTCTGGTGTTGTGAAACCACTTTAATAGATGCTCTAGGCCTAACATGTTTGTTAGGCTTTTTTATAACTATAAATCAAGGATAGAAGATGAAAATTCTAAAAGATTTAATTTACGCTGACACACATAATTATAAGGGTATCGTTCACCATCAGTTTGCAGATTTGGCACATTTATTTAGTCGTTTACAAGACTCTCGTACTGAACAAGGTGGTGCATCATTGGCTGTATATTATGGTCAAGAAAAAGTGGTTGATATTTATGTTGGAAAAAAGTCTTCGAGTGAAGAGTGGTCAGAAGACACGATGGCGATGTGCTATTCCACCGGAAAAGGGATCTTAGCGACTTTGTCGCATATTCTAGTGAGTGAAGGGAAATTAGACTATCGTCAACCCATAGCTGATTATTGGCCAGAATTTGCTGAACATGGAAAATCTAATATTACTTTGGCTGACGTATTGAGTCACCGTAGTGGTTTATATGATGTTAGAAATGTCATTGCTCAAGCATCTGAAATGGCAGACTGGGATCACATGCTCAATGTGATGGCTAGCGCGACACCACGTTTTAAACCCAATTCAAATTATGCATATCAAGCACTTACGTATGGCTGGTTATTAGGAGGGCTGATTGAAAAAGCGACTCAGCAAAATCTTTCTGAGCTGATGAATCAATATTTAGTAGAACCACTTCAATTAGATGGTGCCTATTTTGGTGTCCCTCAGGATCAACTTTCAAGAATAGCCAAACCTTTAGAAAAAACAAATATTGAAAGAAAGTCATCAACTACTCAAGTTGCACAACAAAAGAAGAAAAAACAGAAAGTTTCATTTTCGGATCGTATCATTCAATATTCTGGTCAAAATCCTGATGATTTTATAGATGCAATGATTCCAAAGGGAATGAAGGGGTTTAGCTTTTTTGATGATCGTGTTCTGACTCAACCCATTCCTGCTGCTAATGGTGTCTTTACAGCCAGAAGTTTAGCGAAAATCTATGCCATGATGGCGCACTATGGTCAGTTCGAATCAAGACAATTTATCAAGCCACTTGTATTCAAACAACTTTCGCAAATTCAAAGTTATGATCGAGACAAGGTGATGCCAATACCTATGCATTGGCGTTTGGGTTATCACAGAGTTATCACGCTCGGTAAAAGTGCAAAAAATGGTTTTGGTCATATGGGCTACAACGGATCAGGAGCTTGGTGTGATCCTGAAAGAAAATTAAGTTTTGCCTATACCCATAATTATCCTGTTGGGTCAATTACAGGGGATTATCGTTTGTGGAGTTTATCGCAAGAGGCATTGAGATGTGTGGATCACATTAATAATGGTAAAAAGGGATGGTTTTAACATTTACAAAGGGGGATTTGTATTTATAATGTACACTAACTTTAACTAAAATAAACAAATAGTGACATGATGAATAAAAAAATTACCTTTTTACTAATGGGTTGTTTGATGAGTGGTGTTGTGGCAAGTACAGTACTTACACCAAACCAAAATCAGCAAAGCGGTCAGATTCCGAGCGGTTATGCTGAATTAGAATTTAAATTAGGTGATGGAAATTGGACGAAGCAAATCTATCTGCCAAACAATCCAAAAAATAATGACAAGATTAGAATTTCTTCATCGGCGGGATATACGGCATATCTAGATACTTCCAATATAGATATTCCACTTGAATCAATTCAAATCAATAGAGGAAACACATTCGACTTTATTTATAGTGAATCTTTAAAAAAATGGCGAATCAACAGTACACCAAGTGCCATTGTCGATAATTCAAGTGTACAAAATATTATATCTAATCAACAAATCATACAGCGAGTTCATCTAAAAGATGGCGCTTGGGCAAAGAAAATAGTATTGCCGAGCGATGTAACTAACAATACGGTAATGTTGATTGAATCTGATGCAGGCTGGGATTCATCAATTGATACAACAAATCTTCTTTTTTCGAGTAATTTTAATTTAAAAAAAGGAGATCGCTATTGGTTTGTATTTAATCAAAAACTAAAAAAATGGGTTCCTGAATATATCAAGCCGAGGCAAATAAATGTTAGTTCAGTGGGTACTCAGTTAAATAAAACCGATAGCCCTTTAACTGAAATTATTTTTGGTAATGGAAACTGGGTGTCACAATTCACGTTACCAAGTTCAGCATATGACCGTGATCGTGTGATCGTGAAGTCGACTGCAACATGGGAAGCTACTATTTCAAATCAGAATATCAATACCTCAGCAACTTTAAAAATAAATAGAGGTGATCGATATGAATTTATGTTTGTAAAAGAATTAGCGAAGTGGATTTTAGTTTCTGCACCAGAACGTGTGATACAAGCGAAAGATTTAAATAATCAAAAAGTTCCTGATCCTAAACAACCAGTGACACGTGTTAAGTTGGCAAATGGAAATTGGCAATCAGTAATTAATTTACCTGATCGTGCTCAAATCAATGACAAGATAATCATAAGTTCTGGAGCGGCGTGGAGCAGCACAATTCAGGCATCCAATAATTCACGACAAACGATTCAAACTGGTGAAACACTACGTTTTGTCTATACATCTCAAGGATGGCAAGCTGATAGTTCAACGATTGACATGCTTTTGGTGAGTAGTCCTGCTGTTGCAGAGAAATTAGGTGCAAATGCAGCGAAAATTAGATTGATTGAAGGCTTTGACCTAACGAATGTGTCTGCAGAGAATTCAAATGCCAAGTTTTATCTACGCAACGTTGGTTATCTGCAATATAAAACACCAGGTTCTAAAACATTAAACAATGTCCTTGATATTGGTCGTGTGGACAAAGTTATTCAGAATGAGCGTAATCGCTTAAAAGCTGATGCTATATATTATGAAGGTGATGAAGAGGGCTGTGGTTTAGCGTACTTACTTGTAAACCCTAACTCCAATTATATGATCGGTAGTGGAAGTATTAACTGTGGAATCACGGTTTTACGACATGAATTCGGTCATAATATGGGGGTGGATCATCATGATACCGCTGGACCAGCACGTGGTTTGGAGCATCCTTTGGGTAGTACGATTATGGGAGGTAATAGTATCTCTTATTTCTCAAGCCCAGATTTATTCCATCCAAAGTATGGATACCAATTAGGGGGTACGAATGATCGTGATGCTGTCACTATGATTAATAAAAATGCTAAAGCAGTGTCGCTATTCAAATAATTTATGAAAGTAATTTATATTTTATTGGGTGTAGCAGTTTTTGTGACTGCTACATTTACGTTATATCTAAAACCCGAAAAAGACAAACCATCTGCAAGCTTACAGCAGCATCAAGTTGAAAATGAACTGGGTCAAAATGTTTATGCTCATGACGAACGCCTTAAAAATAAGAATGAGTCATCGAGTTCTCATCTGATGCCTGAGCTTATGCCTGTACTAGAACAAAATGTTGAACGGCATATGATTCTTCCAGAAAGTTTTCAGCATCGGGCTGACACGGGTTATTTATTTAAGTTTAGCCCTGATCAAGTGGCGAGCATGAAAGAGGGCAGTAAATTTCCCTTGAAACTTTTGCAATTTGGTATCAATCGTGTGGCCGAAATTACTGAGATTGAACAAGTTGAGGATGGAATTGTGAGATATAAGGGGCAATTTGAGGATTATCCTGCTGATCTAAACTATTTTACGATTACTCAAAGTATTGAAGATCAATATGCAATTATTAAAGTTTATACAGATAAAGGGTCATATTTTGCTGAAGTAATTAAAGGGATTGGACTCGCTTACCCTGATCAAGTTTTACATGATGATGGGGTTCACGTGCACCAACATACGCATTGATTCATATGCAGACTTGAGATATGGTAATTTTCACAAAATTGTTAAAATTGATTTGTGATTATGCGCCGTAGTACTGTCATCCCATTCGTTTTGATATCGTCGATTCATATGGCTTCTTGCGATCAGTCCACGCAATCAAATCAACTCTTGAAACAGAATGATTCAATAAAAAATCAAGTAACACCTCAATATATTGGTTTATATCAAGGTACTACGCCATGTATGGGGTGTTTTTCGCGTTGTGATGATTGTCCTGGTATGGCTGTTGATTTACAACTTAACGCAGACCAAACGTATGTGTTGTCACGATTAAGTCTAAGCGGTCATAACCAAGCAGAAGAAATCAAAGGTCAGTTCAAATTCATTAATACTGAGAAGTCTTTGATTCAATTAAACGGTGTTCCAACCAGAAATATCATTCTTGTCGATTTGGTCAACAAAATGCTAGAAATTCGTATCGATGGGACTGGTGAGGAATACGAAAATTTTGATGATTTTAGTTTGAATTTAACAGGTTAAATTTTCCCAAGAAAAAAGAGTTGGGTTTAAATTGTTTTTTGAATGTATGAATGATCTGTAACGCATTCACTCTTGCCAAAAAAAACAGTATGCTTAGTCCTGTAATTAGGGAGCATTCATGTATCAGGTTCTTGCGCGTAAATATCGTCCACGTAATTTTTTAGAATTGGTTGGTCAAAACCATGTGTCGCGTGCATTAACCAGTGCTTTAGAGCGTGGTCGACTGCATCATGCTTATCTTTTTACGGGGACGCGTGGCGTTGGTAAAACAACGATTGCAAGGATTCTTGCTAAATGTCTGAACTGTGAAACAGGTGTAACATCTACACCGTGTGAAGTATGCCCAACGTGTACCGCAGTCAATGAAGGTCGATTTATAGACTTAATTGAAATTGACGCAGCATCCCGAACCAAAGTTGAGGATACACGAGAATTATTGGATAACGTACCTTATGCACCAACGCAAGGTCGTTTTAAAGTGTATCTCATTGATGAAGTACACATGCTGTCCACACATTCTTTCAATGCTTTACTCAAGACACTTGAAGAACCGCCTGAACATGTCAAATTTTTATTTGCGACGACAGATCCTCAAAAACTTCCAATTACGGTTATTTCACGTTGTTTGCAATTTACTTTACGCCCATTGGCGGTTGATGAAATCACTTCACATCTCACACAAATTTTAACTAAAGAATCAATTAATGCGGAAACTGATGCGATTTGGCAGATCGCTGAGTCAGCACAAGGTTCTTTACGTGATGCACTGTCGCTAACAGATCAAGCAATTGCATATGGGCAAGGTGCGATTCACCACCAAGATGTGAAAGAAATGCTGGGTTTGATTGATCGCACGATTATTTTCGACCTTATTTTGGCGATACATCAAAATCAACGTGCTAAAGTCAGTGCTTTATTACACCAATTCCGTCAACAAGCACTTGATGTTTCTTTGGTGTTGGATCAACTCATTTCAACTTTACATGAGTTGGCTTTACTCCAATACTTACCAGACTTGAGTTTAAAATATAGTACTGAGATTAATCAGAAAATTATGCAGCTTTCGAGCATGATTTCTGCTCAAGATCTACAATTGTATTATCAAATTGCATGTAAAGGTCGTGCTGAATTACAAATTGCAGTGACTCAAGAGCAAGGCTTTGAAATGTGTGTGCTCAGGTTGTTGGCATTCCGCCCGATGGCGAATAATGAGCAGCTGACCACTCAAGCACCTCCAGAACAATCAAATGTCTTAAAAGAAGCTGAAAATTTCAATCAGATTTCGACAGAGAATTCAGAATCTATATCGGCTGATCATCAAGAAGCAGGATCGAAAATCAGTTCGCCTGAGAATAATACGAGTTCGATTCAGCGTAGTCGTGATGTAAATGATGAGGAAAATACGGATCTAATCTTATTTCAGCAGATGATGGCATCTGATGATGAGGCTGTTCCTACGGAGTCAGTTCATCCTGAAAAATCTGAATCTGAAAGCTTGCATTCAACAGAATTAAATCATGCGGATGATGTCGGTCAGTCTGTATCTGTTGAAGTGAAACAAGAGAATTTAACCAACTCTGTGGTAGGCAGTGGGGAGATTGAGCTGACTTCATTTGGAGCAAGCTTTAATTCAGAGCCTGTTGAATCTTCTATTGTTGATCAAGACAATATTTTCTTTTTAGAGCCTAAGCCAAGTGAACATTCTGCTGAAAGCGCTGAATTGTCAGTTCAAGAAGAAGGATCATCGAATGGCACTCATTGCCCAAGTCTAGATCTACTTGATGAGAATAAAAATGTTGTCGCAGATGCTGGCTTAAAAGGTTTAATGCCTCAAGATATTTTAAGGCTTGAGCCTGTCGAATTGGTAGGTGAATGGGATACTCAAAAGTGGGAATATTGGTTCAGAAATAGTCCATTAACACCTGCGGTACAAGAATTAGCACAACAAGGTCTTATGCAAGGTCAAATTGATGGAACATGTGAATTCTATATCCCTGCAAAATACGAAGCTTTATTGCACTCACTCATTCCGAGTTTAGAAGCAGTACTCAAGCAATCATTTTCAAAATCTCAATTAATCGTAAAATACAACGAACCAAACGGTGAGACGCCTTTCGATCTGCAGGAAAAGCGTAAGCAAAAGGCATATCGACGTGCTGAAGAATTGATTCATCAAGAACCCGTCGTGGAAGACTTGTTAAAAATTTTCGGCGGTGAGCTACATAATATTCAGCTTAAGTCTTAAGTTGATTTCGTCATAAACGTAGTTAAGGTTTCGCGTATTGAGTTTGGTAATTCAATACTTTTACGAGAGTCACGGTCGACAAATACATGGACAAAATAACCTTGAGCAGCAGGCTCTGATTGATTTTTCTTAAATATTGAAATGCTATACGTCACTGAAGATCGTCCAATCTTTTCGATAGCGACAGCAACATCAATCACTTCGGGGTAGGATAGTTCAGAAAAATATGTACATTTTGATTCAACAACGAGTCCAATGATAGGCGAAGTTTTAAAGTCAAATAGTGCGTGTTGAATAAGTAGCGCATTTGCGGCGGTGTCAAAGTAGCTGTAATAAGTGACGTTATTGACATGCCCATACACGTCATTATCAGCCCAACGGGTTTGGATGGGAAAAAAGAATTGATAGTCTGCTCTAGTTTTTTTTGAAATAGTTGTCATATTTTATTCAGAAAGTTGATTAAAGATTTCGAGTCATTTAATGATAAATTGCTTGGTAGATGCTTAAAGCATCAGCATAGCTTAGAGCTCTAGGATTGTTTTGTAAGAGGCGTGTTTGTTGCATCGCATCATTAGCTAACATCTCTAAATCTGATTCTTGTACACCTAGCTCATTGAGTTTTAAGCTCAACCCACTCTGGCTAACATGCCTTTCCATATGATCAATAAATAAATCACATAAGCCATCAGTATTGCCTTTGCTATATGGGTCAATCCATTGCATCAGTTCAGCATAGTATTTCTTCGCTTGAGGTGCATTGAATTTCAGTGTTTCAACAAGCACGATTGCATTGGTATGACCATGCGATAAGTGATAATGCCCGCCCAAAGGATAGGCAAGCGCATGAACAGCTCCAACAGGAGCATTTGCAAATGCTTGTCCAGCCAACATAGAGCCTAAGAGCATTTTTTGGCGCGCTTCTAGGTTTTGGGGTTGCTCTAGAACAAGTTTTAAATTTTGATTCAATAAATCCAATGCTTGTTTAGCGAGCAAATCAGAATAGAAATTTTTCTTTAGTTTTGAGGTGTAGGCTTCAATTGCATGCACCATTGCATCAATTCCTGTTGCTGCAGTGATGTGAGCCGGAAGAACTTGAGTAAAAGTTGCATCTAAAATGGCAGTATCCGCATACAGAACGGGTGAAACAATTCCTGTTTTTGTTGTTTTGCCTGTAGTGACAATAGAGATTGGTGTAACTTCAGAACCCGTACCTGCAGTTGTAGGCACTAAGATAAGTGGTAATCGTGGCGATTGAGCTTGATTGACGCCATATAACTCAGAAATCGTTTGGGTTTGATTGGGGTGTGCAAGTACGGCAATAATTTTTGCCACGTCTAAGGAGCTACCACCGCCAAAACCAATGACTGCATGAATGTGTAAACGTTTTGCTTCATCTACTGCATTTAAGATGACTTCCTCAGGAGGGTCTGCAACGACATCGGAAAAAATACTGAACTCAGTCCCAGTAGCGTTGAAAATGTGAAGAATAGGTTGGTGGAGGTGATGATCAATCATTCCTTGATCTGTGACGAGAAGAACTTTATTAAATCGATGTTGTTTTAAAATTGAGCCAAGCTGTTGAATACTCCCTAAACCAGAAATAATATTCCCGACAGTTTGAAATTGAAATTGGCTCATCACACATCCTTTTTGCGCTTTAAATAAGATTATTGTTTTACAGTTCTATAGGATTCACTCCTTAAATAACTTAACATATGCACTGCGAAAGTATATGTATTTTTGAGGCGAAGATGACGACGAAAATGCCATACAAAATTTTATGTGTATGTTTAGGAAATATTTGTCGTTCCCCAACAGCAGAAGTGGTAATGAAACACTTTGCTGATTTAGAAAAATTAAATATTGAAGTTGATTCAGCTGGAACCAGTAACTACCACCCAAACAAAGCGCCTGATCATCGAAGTCAAAAGCACGCATTGAAACGAGGGTATGATTTATCTTCATTACGTGCGAGACAGATTCGTATTGAAGACTTTAAGGAATTCGATTTAATCTTGGCGATGGATCATGAAAATCTAGTAAATATTCAGAAACTGCAAGTTGAAGCAGCGCAGATATTTCAAAACCATGAATTGCGAGCAAAAATAGAGCTCATGAGTGCCAAAGATCCTTCATATTTAAATCAACCCGTACCAGATCCTTACTATGGTGGAGATGATGGCTTTGAGTTGGTCTTAGATCAATGTGAGTCGAATAGTAAAGCATGGATTAGTTACTTAAAACCAATGTTGCAGCAGTCAAACGTTGAGTAAGATAAAAATATGATTGATATTCAAACTAATATACAACTCCAGTCTTTCAATACGTTGAATTTAAATGCTGTTGCATCTCATTATTGTATTGTGCGATCTCTTCAAGATTTGCGTGAAGCAATTGAATTTGCTGAGCAAGCTCAATTAAACATGATGATACTTTCAGGGGGGAGTAATATGTTGCTCCCTGAGCATCTAGATGCTTTAGTTGTTCAATTACATTTAAATGATCTTGTCCTGCTTGCTGAAGATGATACCAATGTAACAATTCGAGTAGGTGCTGGACGTCACTGGCATGAGTTCGTGCTATGGACAACAGAGCAAGGTTTCTATGGATTGCAAAATCTCGCATTGATTCCAGGGTGGGTGGGTGCTGCACCTGTTCAGAACATTGGTGCCTATGGCGTTGAAGTCGGTGAATTTATTGAATTTGTAGAGGCTTTTGATCGTACTAAAAATGAAATCGTTCAAATCCAAGCGAGTGATTGTCATTTTTCATATCGACACAGCATTTTTAAAGATCAGCCTGAGCGGTTTGTTATTACTGCGGTCATCTTTAAATTACTTAAACAGCCACAACTCAAAATGAATTATGGAGATTTAAAAGCTGCGATGGGCGATGACATTACGCCATATAATTTACAGCAACAAGTGATCAAAATTCGTAAAAGTAAACTTCCAGATCCTGCAGAATATCCAAATGCAGGGAGCTTTTTTAAAAATCCGATTTTAATTAAAACGAAATTTGAGGAAGTTTTACAGCTTCATCCCACGATTCCACACTATCCTCAAGCGGATGGTTCTGTAAAAGTTGCAGCAGGTTGGTTGATTGACCAAACAGGCTGGAAAGGAAAAAAATTAGGAAAAGTGGGAATGTTTGATCGACAGGCTTTAGTTTTAGTCAATTACGCCGATGCATCTCTCACAGATGTGCAAGCAACCTATCGCTCTGTGCAGCAAGATGTGTTAAATAAGTTTGGTATTTTATTAGAACCTGAGCCTGTTTTGTTCGATCAAAAAGGTTCTATTCAATCTCATTTGGTTTAAAAAGGACAGTATGTCTAGAAAACATTGGATGGTGGCAACGGTGCGTATGATGGCGATCATATTCGCACTTTTGGGCTGTCTCATGGTTTTCTGGTATACACCATTTTATTCAGCACTTGTTGTGAAATCACTTCACGCATTTGTCCCTATCAAAGTTGACGAAATTGCGGCCAAGAGCCAGCAAATGGCAGCGTTAACTGATAAGGAGGATTTGGAGCCTGGTTCAAGGCTGTGGATTGCAAGACAAGCTTATCTCAAACTTATTGAAGAACAATTGAATGATCAAGGGGCTGAACAGCTTGCTGAAATTCAAACTCGCTATGTGTTATTAAAACAAAAAATTAAAGATGAATTGCTTACAGATATAAATACAAAGAATGAAACTAAAGAGGATGTTGTCTTCGCAATTGATCAGCCTGATTTAGCCAGTGATGTTGCCATAAGCCAAACTGATTCAACAAATTCATCCATCAATGAAGAAAAAAATCAGCGCTTGGCTTTAATGGAAAAATATGAATTTTTCCTTAGAAATCATCCCTTAGAAGAAGATGAGGTTCAAACATTAGATCCGCAAATCTATAAAGATATCGCGTTGATTCAAAATGAAAATAAAACTTTATCAAATCAGAAAGATAAACCTTATGCGATAGTTGTGTTGGGTGGTGGGTTGACGCTAGGGGATAATAAAATTGATATCGTAGTTAATGATTACACACGCTCTAGACTAGAAAAAACACTTGAGATTGAGAAGCAAACGGATTTACCTATTGTGTTGAGTGGTGTTGAAGCACCGTACATGCAAGCGTGGTTAGCATCGCGTGGGGTAGAAGCGAATCTATTAGAGCAACGCAGCATGAATACCTGTGAGAATACACGCTTTAGTTCATTATTATTACAAAAAAAAGGAGGAGCGCCGACAGTGATTTTGATTACCGATCGTTATCATATGACACGTACACGACGTCTTTTTGCTTTGAACGGTATCAAAACAATTCCTGTTGAAGCGCCCATGCCTACAATGCTGACAACATGGCGTCCTAGCCAATTAAATTACGATCACAGCCGTCGTGCAAATTATGAATTACTTGCCACGATCAGAGATGTAATGTTTGGCTCTAGCGGTTGTCGGGAGGTGCCATAATGTCTGATATTCCGTTTCTGAATCCAAATGTGTTGAAACAACTCGATTTACCCATTCCGAATCGAGAACAAACACCATTAAGGTTGGAACCTTTAAACTTAAATCGACCTTATTCTCCTTCGAAAGAGATTCAAGCTTATCGTCATCTTTATGCACTTGATCGTCTTGAAGCGAATTATTGGCAGGGTTATATCAAAATGCCTTTGTTCAAACTTCATGTGCAGGTGTATCAACCTCGCATAGAGCAGGTGAAAGGTACTGTATTCTTATTGCATGGCTATTTGGAACACAGTGGGATTTACCAACCAATTATTGGTGAATTGCTGGATCAAGGTTTTAGTGTTTTGACCTATGATTTGCCAGGACATGGGTTAAGTGATGGCAATGCTGCCAGCATTCAGAATTTTGATCATTATCAGCAAGTACTCCATGCGGTTCACCAATATGTAAAACAAGCTGATCAATTGCCTAAACCATGGCTAGGTATTGGACAGAGTACTGGTGGTGCAATTTGGATGCATCATTTGTTGGAGTTTGCTGAACAACGTAAAAATCCAATTGTAGAACGTGTATTACTCTTGTCGCCATTAGTCAGACCTGCAAAAACAGCATGGTGGCATAATCCAGTAGGCTTGGGCATCATTCGCCGTATCAAACGTGAAGTTCCAAGACATTTTAAACGCAATAATCACAATCCTGAATTTTTAAGATTTGTACGTCTAAAAGATCCATTACAACCGCGCATGATGGGGATGGATTGGATATTAGCAATGTCAAAGTGGATGTTGGAAATGGAAAATCGACCTGCATGCCGAATTCCAGTTTGGCTCGCTCAAGGTGCCCAAGATCAAACTGTAGACTGGCGTTATAATATCGAATTTATACGCAGAAAGTTTCGCCTTCAGACCTTGCTCATGTTAGAGGAGGGATCTCATCAGTTGATCAATGAGCGTGCGGATATACGGGCAGCATTAACGGGTTTAATCCCAGCGTTCTTGCATGCTCAAAGTCACAAAGGATACTTTTAAAATAAAGGTGCTGGTTTCAGCACCTTTTTGATGAAACTAGAATTTGCTGGCATCTGCCAAATTCCACATTCTGAAATAGAAATTTTCTTCATCTCTATCTTTACAGTTTAATAATTGACCTGATTCTAACCAAAAATGTAATTGAGCATAATTTTTGATTTCACGATCATTTATACGTTGCGCGAGATGATGAGCTTTAATTTCGCTCGGATGATTTAAACCTGCAGCTGCTATCATTTCCGCTAGTGCATGTAATGTATTTTTGTGGAAATTATAAACACGTTCTGCTTTCGTTGGTACATGTACTGCTTTTTGGCGCTCAGCATCTTGTGTTGCTACCCCAACTGGACACTGATTGGTATGGCAACTTTGAGCTTGGATACAACCGACAGCAAACATAAATCCACGAGCTGAATTCACCCAATCTGCACCTAAGGCAAAGGTACTTGCAATATCAAAAGCACTGATGATTTTACCACTTGCACCAATTTTTACTTTATCTCTTAATCCAGCACCTACTAAGGTATTGTGTGCAAACAAGAGCGCTTCACGCAGTGGTGTTCCGATATTATCGCTAAATTCAATCGGTGCAGCACCGGTTCCACCTTCTGATCCATCTACGACGATAAAATCAGGAACAATATTGGTTTCAAGCATTGCTTTGACAATACTCATAAATTGCCAAGGCTGTCCGATACATAATTTGAATCCAACAGGTTTACCACCTGATAGTTCACGTAACTTTTGAATAAAATGCATCATTTCAATCGGTGTATTAAAGCTAGGGTGGCTTGGCGGGGAAATACAATCGCGATCACGAGGAACACCACGAATCTTCGAAATTTCTTCTGTAATCTTATGTTTGGGTAAAATACCGCCGTGACCTGGTTTTGCACCTTGAGACAGTTTTAGCTCAATCATTTTGATATTGGGATGTTTGGCTTGAGCTTTAAATTTTTCAGGATCAAATAGACCGTCTTCAGTTCGACAACCAAAATATCCACTGGCGATTTGCCAAACAATATCTCCATTATTTTCAAGATGGTAGGGGCTTAGGCTTCCTTCGCCAGTATCATGATAGAACTGACCCATGTGGGCACCGAGATTAAGTGCGCGTATTGCATTAGCACTTAAACTCCCAAAACTCATTGCTGAGATATTCATGATTGATGCACTATAAGGTTGAGCGCACTGATCATTACCCACTTTAATACGGAAGGTGCTGGTATCAGCTGGGAGTTTCGGTGCAAGAGAGTGAGTAATGAAACGATAGTCATCTTGATATACATCAATAATTGAACCAAAAGGCTTATCAGCATTTTCATTCTTTGCACGCTGATAAACTAAGCTACGTTGCATTCTTGAAAAGGGTAAAGCGTCTTGGTCTGATTCAATAAAATATTGACGAATTTCGGGTCTGAAATCTTCAAATAAGAAGCGAAAATGCCCCATGATTGGGTAGTTCTTTAAAATCGAATGTTTATTTTGAAGTACATCATATAGGCCTAAGACACTGAGTAAACTGGTCAGTAGCCAAATAATATTAATGACACTGTCGGATAGAAAATAATAAATATAATGGGGACTGTAAAATAGCCTAAGCCACGTAATACTTAGGGCGATGATAATACATGCGAACCATACAGAATGTCTTGAAAAAAAAGTGTTCAGTAATTTATGTCTTATTGCTTGAGCAGGACTTGCCATTTTTATTTTCCATCGTTCTTTACTGTAATTACCTTACGAACTTCTATGGAATCAGACAAGTAGTGAATTGTTAGCTTACAGCTGTAAGCTAACAATTTATATTTATGGGTTTAGTTTTCTTCGGAAGGCAGCAACATAATGATCGAACTGTTCAAAAGTTCTGCGAGATCTTCAAGAATATGTTGATCATATAAACTTTCATCTAAAGCGATCATTTCACCATCAGCGATACGTTTTAAATGAGGTTTAAATTCTTCGGAGATACATAAGCGCTCTCCATTCGCCCAAAAGTTAAGTTCATCATTGAAGTTGCTATAAAGCAAACGTGAAGCAGGTTCGATTTTTAATAAATAACCTTCTTCAAGTGCTTCTTCTAAATCACCTGTTCCAATTTCGTCACTTTCTGGAATATTGTTTGGATAACCTGGTTGCGAAGCGAGACACATGATGGCTTCATTAAGCATCTCAGGATTTTGCAGTTGAGCTAAAAGTTGTTCGCGCAGATAACTAAGCTCATGATCAGTAATTTCGCCGACAGCAGTGCTGACAGAGCGTGTGATATCTAATAATGGTTTTTTCAGTTGCTCTTGTTCTGAAAAAGAATCACCAAGACTATCCATCATGTCTGAGATATTTGGCATGCGGAAACCGAAAGAATAGGTCAAACACTCATCTTCAGCTACGCCATAATGAGAAAGACCAGGTGGGACGTATAGTAAATCTCCTGGCGCCAAAACTTCATCAAAATGAACTTCCATTTCTTGCAAAAGTTTTAAAGGCTGACCTGCAACGAGTGATGTCTGCTCATCACACATTTGCCCTAATTGCCAACGGCGATGTCCGTATCCTTGAACTAAAAATACATCATAAAAATCGAAGTGTTTACCGACAGAACCACCTTGTGGTGCGTAAGACACCATAATATCTTCACGACGCCATTGAGGAATAAAAGGAAATTTTTTCCATAATTCAGCAAGATCAAACGAATAGTGATCGACCGCTTGAACTAGCAGTGTCCATAATTTTGGCATTTTTTGGAAGTCTGCTTTGAGTAGTGGTGATGACTTCACATTCCATTGATTAGGGTCACGATCTTTTTGTTTGATTAAACGCGCAGTAACGTTTTCATCGAGTGCAAGCTCCATAACATCATTGGGCTCAAGTAAACCCACAATTTCAGGAACTGCATTACGTACGAGGAGCGGTTTTTTTTGCCAATATTCCGTAAGGAATTGTTCAGCGCTAATACCGCCGAGAACGTCTAAAGTTTGGGACATGATAAGGACTACAATTTAGTTTGGCTTATTGTCTCTTGAACTGTGGAAGCTCTGCAAGTGATGGAAATTAATAAGTGGGGATATTGTTTTGGATAAGCTATATAAGTTTGAATTATTTTTATAAAATTGTGTTAAAAGCGATTGATGTTTTAAAAAAAATTAAGAGAATAATTGAAAATGGGTATTAAAAAACCTTATAGACGAACAGTTAGAATGTTTACAGATAACACGTATGGGTATGGAGGAAAATCGGAGTACATTCAGCATGAACGATATGCAAAATCTCCTGCAGATTTTATTAGAGCTTTTTTATTGATACAGGAAGATCTGAAAAAAATTTTTAATTACATAGAACCTGCAGATAAAAACTCTAATACTTATTCTCATAGAATTCATGAATTACTTGTAAGGACGTGTATAGAAGTAGAAGCTAACTTTACTGCTATTCTTAAAGAAAATAAATATCCTATTAATCCGAAGAATTGGAATATGAAGGACTATAGAAAAGTTGAGCAAAGTCATTATCTTTCTCAATATAAGGTATGTATACCAAATTGGAAAGGCAATGATGGTACTACAGTACCATTCCAAGAGTTTTCAAATTCAGCACCTCTGTCTTGGTATCAAGCATATAACAGCACTAAACACGATCGCCATGAAAAATTTGAAGAAGCAAACCTTAAAAATTTAATAAATGCAGTATCTGGATTAGCAGTTTTGATGGCATCTCAATTTTATACTTGGTCATTTAGTTCAGGTTCTAATGTGTTTACTGTAGAAAATGGACGTCAAACAGATGAGTTTGAGTCAAGTATTGGTGGATTCTTTAGAGTTAAATATCCTAAAAACATAGTAGATTCTGAAAAATATGATTTTTCTTATGCAGAAATTAAATTTGATAAAGATATTTTTGAGGAGTTCAAATACACTTAAATAATATTATTTCTCATTAGTTTAAGTTTTTTAAAAAATTATAAATTTATTGAAATATTGAAAAATGAACCAAAAAACCGAACAATCATGCTCGGTTTTTGCAAATCTAAGAAAGAATTAAGGTACTAGAATTTTCAATTCACGTAAAATCTTACACAATTGGATCATCGGCATACCCATCAACGTGGTTTGGTCTTGTCCGATCATTTCTTCAAATAAGCTGATTCCTAAACTTTCGCATTTGAAACTTCCAGCACATTGCAAAGGTTGCTCAAGTGCGACATAACGCTGAATTTCTTCCAGATTCAAATGCCTAAATTTGACCTTGTAATGTTCAACAATGGTTTCTTCAAACTCAGATGAAGCGTGTTGAACACTCAATGCAGTACTGAAATAAACAATTTTTCCTGAATTTGCTTGAAGCTGTTTGATTGCTTTTTCAGGAGATAAAGGTTTTCCAATAAATATGTCAGGTGCGCCTTCACGCCAAGCCACCTGATCA
The DNA here is from genome assembly GCF_056779735.1 of Acinetobacter sp. 24-47-67. Lineage (NCBI taxonomy): Bacteria > Pseudomonadati > Pseudomonadota > Gammaproteobacteria > Moraxellales > Moraxellaceae > Acinetobacter > Acinetobacter sp. 24-47-67. Next base: position 16,491 of record NZ_JBWYIK010000009.1, on the reverse strand, counting down.
GAACCAATAACGATCGCATCTGGATCTTTCTCAGCAAAATATTTTGCTTTTTCATATGCAAGTCGATAGGCAAGATCATCGGCATGGCTTTCCCCACGCGGAGTCTCATCGATATCGGGTGATATTTGTTCAAAATCGATATGTAATCGATTAAGTAATTCCTTACGTGTCTGACTGCCAGAAGCTAAAATAATTCTTGCTGACGTTGAAGCAACATGATGATTCATTACACAGAGAATTCCATTAAAATATCGATCGGGACATAAGCAAGTACTGACTGATGACATGCCTGAAGTTTTAGATTCGGTGCCATATCATTCTGATAAGCTTCGACCCAGCGCGTCACACAAATACACCAGAAATCACCAGGTTTTAAACCGGGAAAACCAACTTCGGGTAGTGGTGTTGTTAAATCATTCCCAATTCGTTGCGAGAAACTTAAGAATTCAGACGTCATTTCGGCACAGACTGTATGTTGACCTAAATCAGAGGGTGCAGTGTGGCAAAAACCATTTCTGAAATATCCTGTGATAGGATCAAAACAACAACTGGCGAGCGGTTCGCCGAAAACATTTAAACGATTAATACTTGGATCTGGATGGATAGACATAGCAACACTTTGTGGTTCGACTCCATCTATCATAATCAAATCTAAAGATTTCTACAGCTTTTCTGAAATTTTACTCACTTTTTTTAGCATAATCATTTAGAATCTATGCGGTTTTGATATCTATAAAGTGAGCTATACATGAACTTTCAGCGTATGACTGACCTCGATTTAGCAGGTAAACGTGTTCTGATCCGTGAAGACTTAAACGTTCCTGTTAAAAATGGTGTGATTACGAGTGATGCACGTTTACGCGCTGCATTACCAACAATTAAAGCCGCTCTTGAAAAAGGCGCAGCAGTAATGGTTTATTCTCACCTTGGTCGTCCAGTTGAAGGTGAGCCTAAAGCTGAACAATCACTTGCACCTGTTGCTGCCTACTTAACTGAAGCATTGGGTCAAGAAGTTAAATTACTCACTGAATATTTGGATGGTGTTGAAGTTGCACCAGGCCAAGTTGTGTTACTTGAAAACTGTCGCTTTAACACAGGCGAAAAGAAAAATAATCCAGAGTTGGCAGCAAAATATGCAGCACTTTGTGATGTGTTTGTGATGGATGCATTTGGTACTGCACATCGTGCAGAAGCATCAACAGAAGGTGTGGCTCGTCTTGCTAAAGTTGCAGCAGCAGGTCCATTACTTGCCGCTGAATTAGATGCACTTGGTCGTGCGCTTCAGACGCCTGAAAAACCAATGGTTGCTATTGTAGCGGGTTCAAAAGTATCGACTAAACTAGATGTTTTAACATCGTTATCAGTTATTTGTGATCAGCTCATTGTCGGTGGTGGTATAGCGAATACATTCTTAGCAGCTGCGGGCTATAACGTTGGTAAATCACTTTGTGAAAATGACTTAATCGATACAGCTAAAGCAATTGCTGCGAAAGTATCGGTTCCATTGCCAACAGATGTTGTTGTTGCTGACGCATCAGAAATTAACTTTGATGACTTCCTTGGCTCATTAGCGGCAGCAAAAGCCGTAGTGAAAAAAGTTGAAGATGTTGCTGACAATGACATGATTCTTGATGTTGGTCCAGAAACAGCTCAAGCATTTGCTGAAATTTTAAAAACTTCAAAAACAATTCTTTGGAATGGTCCAGTAGGCGTATTTGAGGTTGATCAATTTGGTGAGGGCACGAAAGCGCTATCTTTAGCGATTGCAGAATCTGAAGGTTTCTCTATCGCCGGTGGTGGTGATACTTTAGCTGCGATTGATAAGTATGCAGTGGCTGACAAAATTGGATATATCTCGACGGGTGGTGGTGCTTTCCTTGAATTTGTAGAAGGCAAGACATTACCAGCAGTCGCTGTTCTACTTGAACGCGCTTAATTGGATTTAAGAAAAAAGACCTTTTAAGAAGGTCTTTTTTTATGACTAATTTTCGTCATGAAAATGAAATAATTTTGAAATATTATGATCATAATCTGATTTATCATGCGGAATAACATCATGAAATTACAATTAGGCGTAATTACACTATTGGCTGCTACTCTTGCAATGACGGCTTGTTCTAAACAAGAAAGTGCACCAGCTGCAGATCATACATCAACATCAGAAGTTGCTGTTGAAGCATCAGATATTAGTGCTGAACAACAAGCGGCTATCGATGCTATTGATCAGCCATTACAAGATGAAAATAATACTGATGTTCCAGAAGAAGTTGCAAATGCACCTGCTGATCAAGCAACGGCGGAGTGATTTTCTACTTTAATAAGTATTAAATTGAAAATCTCCCTGCAATTGCAGGGATTTTTTATGAAATACTGTCAATTGTTGCTGAATTGAAACACAGGTCAGGTTAGAATATGGAGCATTACCTGGGAGGAAATTATGGCTCTTATTTCAATGCGCCAGCTCTTGGATCACGCCGCAGAACATAGTTACGGCGTACCAGCGTTTAACGTAAACAACTTAGAACAAATGCGCGCGATTATGTTAGCCGCAGATGAAACAAATTCACCTGTTATTGTTCAAGCATCTGCTGGTGCTCGTAAATATGCTGGTGCTCCATTCTTACGCCATCTTATTTTGGCTGCAATCGAAGAATGGCCACACATTCCAGTTGTGATGCACCAAGACCATGGTACTGATCCTGACGTTTGCCAACGCTCAATCCAATTGGGCTTTTCATCAGTAATGATGGATGGTTCATTAGGTGCAGATGGTAAAACACCAACAACTTATGATTACAACGTAGATGTAACTCGTCGTGTTGTTCAAATGGCACATGCGTGTGGTGTATCTGTAGAAGGTGAGATTGGTTGCCTAGGTAGCCTTGAAACTGGTCTGGCTGGTGAAGAGGATGGTGTTGGCGCTGAAGGTGTTCTAGATCATTCACAACTCCTTACTTCGGTTGAAGAGGCGACTCAATTTGTCGCTGATACTAACGTTGATGCGTTAGCAATTGCAGTTGGTACTTCACATGGCGCTTATAAATTTACGCGTCCACCTACAGGTGATATTTTAGCGATTGATCGTATTAAAGAGATCCACGCCGCACTTCCAAATACTCATCTTGTAATGCATGGTTCAAGTTCAGTTCCACAAGAATGGTTAGCGATTATTAACCAATACGGTGGTGACATCAAAGAAACTTACGGTGTTCCTGTTGAGCAGTTGGTTGAAGCAATTAAGCACGGTGTACGTAAAATCAATATCGACACTGACTTACGTTTAGCTTCAACAGGTGCTATGCGTCGTATGATGGCTGAAAAACCAAGCGAATTTGATCCACGTAAATTCTTTGCTCAAACTGTTGAAGCAATGAAGCAAATCTGTGTAGATCGTTATACTGCATTTGGCACAGCAGGTCATGCTGACAAGATTCGTCCAATTTCTTTAGAGAAAATGGTAGATCGTTATAAATAATTAATAAAATTATTTATAATTTTAAAAAGCCCACAGTGATTGTGGGCTTTTTCTTGAATAAAAAAATAAGAGCAAATTATGGAACTGATTTTTTCAGCAGCTTTGTGCAGCGTACTAGTATCGATTTTACTGAAGTTTAGTAAATCTCGTGGATTTGATGACATGCAAATGATTGCATGGAATTATGCTATCGCCACGATACTCTGTTTTTTTTGGTTTAAGCCAGATCTCTACCAAATATCATTAACCTCCACACCTTGGTGGCTTATTGGGTTGTTGGGAATAGCTTTACCCTCAATATTCTTGCTGCTTTCCAAATCACTTGATCAAGCTGGAATTATCAGAACTGAAATCGCGCAAAGATTATCCGTTGTTCTTTCATTGTTGGCAGCCTATTTTCTTTTCCAAGAAAAATTTAGCACCCTGAAATTGATTGGTATTGCATTGGGTTTGGGTGCAATTGTTTTGATCATTTTCTCTAAAACATCGACACCAACATTGCAAACAAAAAAAGCAGGAATGTATTTGCTCGCAGTTTGGCTTGGCTATGCACTCGTAGATGTTCTGTTAAAATACAGTACAAGTTTAGGATTAAAATTTGCAGTCAGTTTAAACTTGATGTTTGTGTTTGCTTTCATTATTTCTATGGGATATTTGTCCCTGCGTCAAACATCATGGACATTGCAAAATTTTCTTGCTGGACTAAGTTTAGGTGTATTGAATTTTGCCAATATTGCACTTTATGTGAAAGCACATATGTTGTTAAAGGATTCACCCGCAATTGTATTCGCTGGCATGAATATTTTGGTCGTAGTGTTAGGTGTGATCGCAGGTATATTAGTTTTTAAAGAAAAAATAACGTTAAAAAATAGCTTGGGGATTCTGTTAGCGATCACAGGAGTGTTGTGTTTAGCATTCGCTATTTAACTGTGAATTTGCATACATTCTGTTTAATCATATAGTCGATAGATTCCACTAAAGCGCTCACAGCCTGTTTGCTCAGTTGAGACAATTAGTAATGATTTTTGATATTTGAGTTTGTACTGACAATCATGCTCATTATCAATAATTTCGTGTTTGCTTTGAGTGGTCGTATAAGCCAATAACGGAATCGTTTGAGTTTCTAGGCGATTGTTAGGGCTACGATAAGCAATACCTTCAATTTTGACGCGATCCTTGCTTAATTGATGAATCTTAAGGTGTACAGGTTGCGTTGCAATTTTACCTTGTTCAAACTTGATGTAATGCTGAGTAAGCGTTTGATTCATCGACATGTAAAAGTTTAAATCATCAATGCGTTGATTGATTTGTAATGACACACAATTTTTATTTTTACACTGCTGCAGTCGATTCAGCCAAAGCTGTTGTGTATCTTGAATTAATCGAGTTGGTGCATCAGTAACTAAGTAGGATGTTAAAAAGCGTTCATTCAATTCATCTCTCAAAGATGAAAAATCAGCAGCACAAATCATGGAATTTTTAAAACTTGATTGCGGCTTATCACATTGAATAAGTTGTGCCTGTGCGACAGAAACACTGCTTAATCCAATGAAAAAGATAGAAATTAAAGGTTTCATCCAACTTGATACGCTTTTTGACAACATCATCGCTTATACTTTCAAATGTTTGCGCATCTACTATAGCGAACAAGAATCAAAGAATACAAGATTTCATTTTCAAAAACTGTGTAAAGGAGTTCAATGTGAGCTTAGCTATTCGTATAGGTCAAGGTATTGATGTTCATGCTTTTGAGGAAGGCGATTATGTCACATTGGCTGGTATTCGTATTCCGCATACACATGGTTTGAAAGCACACTCTGATGGAGATGTAGTTTTACATGCACTTTGTGATGCATTGTTGGGTGCTTTAGCGCTCGGTGATATTGGACAGCACTTTCCAGATACTGATGAACAGTTCAAAGGCGCGGACAGTAAGGTTTTATTAAAGCATGTTTATCAGTTGATATTGGATCGTGGTTATCAACTGAATAATGCGGATATTACAGTGGCTTGTGAGCGTCCAAAATTAGCGAAACATAATTTAGATATGCGTCAAAGTATTGCAGATGTACTTGATGTGGATATCAATCAGATTAGTATTAAAGCCACCACCACTGAAAAATTAGGATTTACTGGTCGTCAGGAAGGAATTCTGTCTATAGCGACCGTATTAATTAGTCATCAATAAACAATTTTGATCATTCAAAGTTTTGCGCTTTCATCAAAGAGGCTTGCAGTTCTTGAGTGGCTTTACGTCCTTGCAACTGTAAGCCGACCGCGTGCATTAACCCAGTCCAAGTGTTGTTGGGTTCCCATACTTGGTGTAATAGCTCATGTGCTGTAGGTAAATCCATATTCATATAATGTAGTCGGTACAGATAGATTAATGAACTACATTGATGATTTTTGGTGCAATGTATCCAGACCATTCTCTCTTTAACGAGATGATCGATCAGATCGAGTACAAATAAACATTGATCATCATGTGGAAATTCTGGATCAATAGGCACTTGGATGTAGTTAAGACCAATTTCAGCACTCAAGCGATCTTCATGATTTAAGTTGGGTGTAGCATCATTAAAAGCGAGATTAATGATGGTATCGATACCATAGGCTTTAATTGATTTAAGTTGTTCTTCGTTTGGCTGACCTGAGCTAAACAAATGCTCATGAACAAATTGAAAATGGGGGATTGAGCTTAGTTCTTTTTCGAGTTGATCCATGATTTAACCTTATAAAAAAACGCCATCGTGTGATGGCGTTTTATCTGATTAACGTTGTGGTAGAACGTCTTTCAAAGCTGCATCCATTTCCAACAGAACTTTTTCAGTTGTTTCCCAATCGATGCATCCATCTGTAACAGACTTACCATACTCTAAATCGCAAAGATTTGCAGGAATATCTTGGCGGCCACCTTTTAAATGACTTTCAACCATAATACCTACGATCGATTTATTGCCATCTAAAATTTGTTCAGTGATATTTTTTAGAACCAATGGCTGAAGGTATGGGTCTTTATTAGAGTTGGCATGACTCGCATCAATCATGATCTTGTTGCTTACTTTTGCTTTCGCTAATGCATTTTCAGCTTCTGCTACAGAGCCAGCATCATAATTTGGTTTGCCATTACCACCACGTAACACGACATGGGCATATTGGTTACCTTTAGTACGAATCACCGAAACTTGACCTTGGTCATTTAAGCCAAGGAAACTATGGCCATGTTTTACAGATTGCATCGCATTGGTCGCAACAGTGAGACCGCCATCCGTACCATTTTTAAAGCCGACTGGAGATGATAAACCTGAAGACATCTCGCGGTGTGTTTGGCTCTCTGTTGTACGTGCACCGATTGCTGACCAAGAAATTAAGTCTTGGTAGTACTGTGGAGAGTTTGGATCAAGCGCTTCAGTTGCGCATGGCAGACCTTTCTCATTGAGTTCAAGCAACAATTTACGGCCTAAACGTAAACCTTTTTCAATATTGAAAGAGTCATTCATGTCAGGGTCATTAATTAAGCCTTTCCAACCCACTGTTGTACGAGGCTTCTCGAAATACACGCGCATGATGATATAAAGCGTGTCTTTCACTTTTTCGCTTAAAACTTTTAAACGATCAGCATAATCATGAGCTGCTGCAGGATCGTGAATAGAGCATGGTCCAATGACTACGAATAAACGTTTGTCGTTGCCATCTAAGATATTACGTACAGTTTCACGACCTTTTAGGACTGTTTGGTATGCATTATCAGTTAACGGTAATTCTGTTTTTAATTCAGCAGGAGTAACAAGAGGCTGAATGCTTTGTACATTCACGTCATCAATGTCGTTTTGGGTGATAGAATTTGACTGTAAAGTATTCATTGCCGTCACTGGTTCGTTTTTACAAGAAAATGTTCAATCTATTGAATATAGCATGATTCAGTAGATCATTTGTTATCAAAAAGTTGAATGGATTTAATAAAAAAAAGTAATCAAATTGTCTTTTTGGTATTAATCAGAGTTTCTACTTGTATTGTATAGAATGATTTAATTTTTGAAAATTATTAAATTGAATAAATCATTTAATTTCACCTCAGTGAATTATACAGCTTCACTGAGGTTACAGTTTGAACATGATATTAACTAAGACTGGGCTTGAGTTGAGGTTTCAATAACTGCCTCAGGTGCGGTCACAGGTTTCGCTTTGACTGGATTAAGCATGAAGTTAACACCAATGGCAAATAAGGTGATGCCTAGTACCTTGCGAATAATTTTTTCAGGTAAATGGGAGCTCACCAGCGTACCAACGATGATTGCAGGAATCGATCCGACTAAAAGCCACATCAATAAATTGAAATCCACATTACCTGAATTCATATGCCCCATACCTGCCACGAGCGTCAGTAAAACTGCATGGACAACATCTGAACCAATAATTCTAATCATAGGTAAATTAGGGAACATGATGATCAGCGCCATAATGCCGAATGCACCCGCGCCAACTGAAGATAAGGTCACAAAAATGCCCAATATAATACCCATTAAAGCAATATATAAACGCTTCTGCTTTAATTTTTCTCGAGTTAATTCAACTTCCTCTTCAGTAACTTCTTTGGAAAATTTTTTGAAGAATTTTTCTACCTGTGTACGGAATACAATTGAAATACCAGTAATGGTGAGCATAAAGCCTAAAACCATCGTGAGAATGGCTTTGTAATGTGTGGATTGACTCAAATAGTTGTCTAAAACCCAAGTTGTGGCTAAAGAGGCTGGAATACTTCCGATCGCAAGCCAAATGACGATGGGCCAAACAATATTAAGCTTTTTTGCATGTACAAAAGAGCCGCAAAACTTAGAAATCGCGGCATAAAGTAGATCTGTACCAATTGCAATATGTGGTTCAATTTTAAATAAACCAATTAAGATAGGCGTCATAAGTGAGCCACCACCCACGCCAGTGACCCCTACACAGAAACCAACTAAAACACCTGCTAAAATATATTCAATAGAACCGTACATCGTTTGTGCTACTTATCAGAAAACCGGCATATCTTATGATTTTTGAATATAAGCTGTTGTCTTGATTATTCATTTACTTATTCAAAAATAAGATAAAGCATTACTAAGTTAGGATATTTCAAGAACTCAATCTGTTATGAGATGCTTATGTTAAGATACTTATAGAGCATGAAAGAGGATATTCATTTGCAAAATCGAAAACTTAAAATTGGCATTGTGGTTGGTGAAGTTTCAGGTGATACCTTAGGCGCCAAATTAATACGTCGTTTTCGAGAGCAGGGAATTAATGCTGAATTTGAAGGAATTGGCGGTCCTCAAATGATTGCAGAGGGTTTTAAAAGCTATTATGCGATGGATATTCTATCGGTGATGGGAATTGTTGAAGTATTAAAAGATATTAAAAAACTTTTTGCGGTTCGAGATGGCTTGGTTGATCAATGGACTAAACAACCTGTTGATATTTTTATAGGGATAGACGCACCAGATTTTAACTTGCGCTTAGCAAAGAAAATAAAGCAAAAATCGTTGCCAATTAAGACTGTTCAATATGTGAGTCCTTCGGTTTGGGCATGGCGTCAAGGTCGTGTTCATGGTATCAAAGCCTCAATTGACTTGGTGCTTTGCCTATTCCCATTCGAAAAAACTTTTTATGATCGATTTAATGTGCCAGCGGTATTTGTTGGACATCCTCTCGCTAATCAATTACCGCTGGAAAATCATATACTCGATGCAAAGCAGGCGCTTGGTTTAAATCCTGCACAAAAACATATCGCATTACTGCCTGGAAGTCGTCGTGGTGAAGTTGATAAGTTAGGGCCACTTGTATTAGATGCAGCGAAGATTGTCCATCAAAAATATCCTGAGTATCAATTTTTAATTCCAGCCATCAATGAGGCTCGTAAACAACAAATTGAGCAGATCTTAATAGGTTACCCAGATAGGCTCAGAGATAATATCAAGTTAATGGAAAATATTGATGCGGAATCTAAAATAGGTCGGATGGTCATGGATGCCAGTGATATTGTGGCGTTGGCATCGGGTACTGCAACACTTGAGGCGATGTTATTGCATCGTCCCATGGTGACTTTTTATAAGTTAAATAGTTTGACCTACTGGATTGCGAAACTTTTAGTGAAAATTCCTTATTATTCTTTACCTAATATTATTGCAGGTAAAAAAGTAATTCAGGAGTTAATCCAGAATGATGCAACTCCAGAAAACTTAGCACATGAGATTGAGTTGTTGATGAATATCGAAAACTCAAAAATACAATCTATGCAATTGTTGACGATGCACAAGCAACTATTGTCGGATCAAAATGAAGATCCAGTGCACGCAATTCTATCTATCCTTTAAAAAAAGCCTCATATTGAGGCTTTATTGATTTAGTATTATGAATCAGCACGAATTTTTAATTCATAACCCGTATATTTGCGTATATTGATTACACCTGTGTCCATAATCAGATATTGTCCTTTGATACCGTGCAGTTTTCCACGTATGACTGGCGTTTTGTCTAAGTTATGCGATTTAATTTTTTCAGGATATTGATCGACAGGATAAATGAATTCACGAGGAAGTTCGTTTTCTAAAATTTCTACATTTTCATTGAAATCTAGGCTCATGCTGAACTCATCTCGAATAGTTTCAATTTGAGGTTCAAACTCCGTGAGCAATTCATCTCTGATCTCTAACAAATTTACCTTTTCCGCTTCACCTTTCAGCAATTTTCTCCAGTCTGTTTTATCAGCGACTTGCGTACCAAACATGACTTCAAGTTGTCCTGATAACCGACGAGAGCCCACTTTCATAATAGGTAAAGCTTGGGTAGCCCCTTGATCTAGCCAACGTGTTGGCATTTGACCTAAACGGGTAATGCCAACCTTTAATGCACTTGAATTGGCAAGATAGACAATATGGGGTTGAAAGCATACTTCTTGAGCAAAGCTTTCTTCACGACAAGTCCCTAAATGGTAATGGCATGTTTCTGGCTTCATAATACACATATCACAGGCTGCTTTCGTTTTCATGCATTTAAAGCAGTGACCTTGGGAGTATGATTTTGGTGTTTTATTCCCACAGGAAACACAGTAAATTTTGCCGGTCCATTCAATTTCAATTTCTTGACCTAAGTTGAACGGGAGATTGATTTCTGAACGATCTAAAATAAATTTATATTCAACATTTGCCTGTTGTGTTTGTTGTTCAGTTACACTTAGGTTGGTTAAACCAGCGTGCATTTTATGACAAATGCCCTGTAATTCCATGCTTTAATCTCACTCAAATAAGGTGCAGCTCATGGCTGAGAAAAATGTCATCACGTCAATGCTAGACGATTTATCTAAAGAACAGCCAATTCAAACTGCCGTATGTCTTGGTCAGGATCTCAGCCAAGACTATGCTCAAACAATCCAGTGGAATCATTTTAACGTAACTGAATTTTTAATGCTTCCTTTTCAGCAACGCTATGATCTAGGTGTTGTGATTTTAAATAATGAACAGATGGATACACTATCAACCCATCATAAATCACAAATGCTGGTAAAACTGCGTGATTTAATGGCAAAAAGAATCGTCGTGTTGAGTCATATTGCAGATGAACAATTATTAAGAAGTCTTGGATTCACGCAGCTCATTGAGCAAAAGAATACAGAGCAAGATTTCGCCTTATGGCAATTCAATATTTTGAATTATAAGCATGTGCCAGATTGGTTCAATTCTAAGTTTTGGGCTAATCCAGAAAATTGGAATAAGTTTCGATGGTAATGGCAAACTTTGAGTTTATCAAAACACAACAATTTCAATGTACAAAGCCATGTTTTTAACGATATGCTGATTAATGAAAATAAGAATCTAAAGGTGTCTTGATGACAAATTTAAGTAATATCGTTGAAATTTTAGCGAAACAGGCTTTAGGCGGTAATCAACAATCTAATCAATCGGGATTGGGTGGTGTACTTGGTTCGGTACTCGGGAGTTTAACGGGACAAAATAATCAGACCAATCAAAACCAACAACAAGGTGGATTGGGAGGGATTTTGGGATCTGTACTTGGTGGTCTATCTGGTAGTCAATCTGGTGGTGTTGGCAAATCATCAGGTCTAAACGCTCAAACCTTATTAATCGCAGTAGTTCCTTTAATTCTTAATTGGATTCAAAAGAATGGCGGTTTGCAAGGTGCGCTTGATCAACTGAAAGGTCAGGGGCTGACGAGTCAAGTGGATGATTGGGTTTCAACTGGTCCTGGCGAAAATGCCAATGTCAGCACGCAACAAGTTCAAAATTTATTTGATCAGCAAGATGTAGAGCAAGTTGCACAAGAAGCGCAAGTTCCTAAACAGGATGTATACAATGCGATTTCTTCAGTCTTACCACAAATTATTGATTCGCTTACACCTCAAGCAAATAAGACCGATCCACAAGAAGCGAATTCAGATATACAAAATGTGTTGAATCTTGTATCAGGATTTTTAAAGAAATAAAGTGAAATTAATTTGAGTTGAAAAGCCGGAGGTGACATACATTCGGCTTTTTTTATGCAATCGATCAAAGTATGTATGTGGAATAAAATTTAAACGATTGATATATTTCATAAAGAAGCATAGGACATGCTGAATAAAACAAAAATCATTGAGGGAGAAATTCATGATCCGTAAGGAGCATTTAATCACTGCTTCGTTGTCCTCGATTAAGGCAACCTATCAACAACTTTCATCCGCGCCACTTGCCATGAGACAAGGAGAATATCAGGCTCAGTTTATTGGTCCTTGGTGGTTAAGAGTGTCTGCAGCACCGAGTTTATTTTTAAGTGGATTGGGGGGGTGGTTTGGGAAAAAATTCATCAGTCAAAATTTAGTCACTAATATTTTACTCAATCGCGGGCAGAGAAGTGAAAAGCTTCAAATGGAGTGTCTAGAAGAGGCGTCTTTGATTGATGGAAAACAAACGATCGCCTTGTATTATGGCAAGACAGCACCAATTCCATGGCGTTGGGTGGTTGATGAGTTAAGACAGCTTGATGAACATACGATGTTGTGTATGACTATCATTAATCTTCCTTTTTTAAAGCATTTTTCATTTCCATTTATTCTAAGTCGTGATGTATGAAATCAAAATTTGAATATGATGTCATTATTGTAGGTTCAGGCTTTGGTGGAAGTGTATCTGCGCTAAGATTGTCTGAGCTTGGATTAAAAGTAGCTGTGCTAGAGCAGGGAAGAAGGCTCACTGAAGATGATTTACATCGAGCAAGTCGGAGTTCTAAATACTTAAATTGGGCACCGACGTTAGGGATGAAGGGTTTTCTTGCACAAGACGTATTCCAACATATGGGTGTGGTTCGAGGGGTTGCCGTTGGTGGTGGCAGTGTTGTTTATGCTGCTGTGTTGTTAAAACCAGGTCAAAAGTTTTATCGTGATCCAACTTGGAGTCATTTGTCAGAAGACTGGGAGAGGGAATTACAACCGCACTATCAGATGGCTCAGTCCATGCTAGGTGTAAGTTTAAATCCATATAAAGGTCAGCAAGATGAGTGGTTAAAACAAACAGCAGAACAAATGGGTTCTGGAGATAGTTTTGACACTGTACCACAGGGAATTTACTTTGGTGATCCTCATCAATGGGTGAGTGATCCGCTTTTGAATGGTCAAGGTCCCGAACGAATAGGCTGTAATCAGTGCGGAAATTGTATAACGGGGTGTGCGCAGGGTGCGAAGAATAGTTTGGATAAAAACTATTTATATCTTGCAGAGAACAATGGAGTTGAGATTATTCCAGAAACCAAAGTAACTCATCTTTCACATGTTGATGGAAAATATATCATTCATACATATCAGTCATTTAACTCCAAAGAAAAACAAGATTACTCTGCGAAACAGGTCATTCTATCCGCAGGTGTTATAGGAACTGTTGAAATTTTGTTTGCTTCAAGAGATGTGTTTAAAACCTTACCGAATATTTCTGGTCAGTTAGGTGAACATATTCGAACCAATAGTGAGGCGATTGTTGCGATCTCTAATAATGATAAAACAATAGATTTAACGAGAGGGACGACCATTTCCAGTCATTTTCATGCAGATGACAAAACACATATTACTCAGAATCGATTTCCAGCAAGTTATGAGTTTATGAAGTTTTATATGGGACCACTGGTCAATGGCGATCAACCTGTAAAACGTGCACTCCATGTTTTAAAGCATTTTTTTCTGCACCCCTTTGTTTCAACTCGATCATGGCGTTCTAAAAACTGGCATAAACGTGTCACTGTATTAACCGTCATGCAACAGGCAGACAATCAACTACGATTTGTATATGGACGTACTGCACTCAGAGGTTTTAGGCGTTTTTTGAAAACGCAGGTTTCAGTTGGAGAAAGAGCGCCGTCTTTTATACCGTTAGCAAATGAAGCTGCGGAAAAATTTGCTGAAGTAAGTGGTGGTCAAGCACAGAATAATATATTGGAAAGTATGGGGCACTTATCTGTTACAGCGCATATATTGGGTGGTGCAGTTATGGCTGAAGATTCCTCTAAAGGTGTGATTGACTCTAATCATCAGGTTTTTGGCTATCAAGGCTTATATGTAGTTGATGGAAGTGCGATTCCTGTGAATGTCGGTGTTAATCCGAGTTTGACCATTACGGCATTAGCTGAGCGATTTGCGGAAAAATATAAAATCAGTCATTTCGATAAAGTGTCATAAATCCACCATCATAATGTCATATCTTCGTTGAATACTCTTGGTTTAAATAAGGAGTATTCAAATGAAGAACAAGAAAAAAATAACAGCTCTTCTCTTAACGACATCGTTATTGCTAAGTAGTTGTGGTGGAGATGACCAAAAATCTAATCCTAATATTACACAACCCTCAGAGTTAAAAATTCTTCATATTAATGACCATCACTCCCATTTAGATGGTGAAGAGCTTAGCTTTAATTTTGATTTAGGTCATGGTGAAGAACAACTAGTCGTTTCGCGTGGTGGATTTTCTCGTGTAGCAACATTTATGAATCTAATGGCAGAAAATCATCCGAATGTAGTGAAAATTCATGCTGGTGATGCGATAACAGGAGATTTGTATTATAACCTCTCAAATGGAAAAGCTGACGCTGAAATGATGAATACAGTGTGTTTTGATACTTTTACCTTGGGAAATCATGAATTTGATGCAAAAGATCAAGGCTTAAAAGATTTTATTGGTTTTTTAGACGAAGGACACTGTAAAGAGCAAACAGAGATTCTTTCTGCAAATGTTGAATTTGGGGTGAGTTCACCTTTATATCAGACAGATCGGATTCAAAAATCTATTGTTCTTGAGCGGAATGGGGAAAAATATGGGGTTGTGGGGCTCACCATTGCATCAAAAACTAAAAACTCCTCTCAACCAAATCAAGACACATTATTCCGAGATGAAATTACAGTAGCTCAAAATGAGATTAATCAACTCAAAAAACAGGGAATTAAAAAAATTATTTTACAAACACATGTAGGCTATGAACTTGATCAAAAATTAGCACAAGAACTTACGGATGTGGATGTGATAATTGGAGGCGACTCTCACACATTGTTTGGACCTCATATATTAGAAAAGTATGGTATGTCTCCTGTCGCTACCTACCCATTACAATTGAAAAATAAAAATGGCGAATCTGTTTGTGTTGCTCAAGCATGGCAATACAGTTATGTGGTTGGTGAACTTAACGTAAAATTTAATGCAGATGGTGCGGTTCAAAGTTGTGTGGGTAAACCGCATGTGTTAATTGGCGATGATTTTAAACGTAAGCAAAATAATGAAAGAGTCAGTGATCAAGAAAAAAAATATATAGAACATCAATTCGAAAAAGAACGAGCTCCTTTTTCTATTATTAAAGAAGATCAAAATATTTTGAGTGTCTTAGAGCCCTATAAGCAATCTAAAAAATTATTTGCAGTCAAAGTTGTTGGACAGGCAGTTGATAATTTATGTTCAAGACGTGTGCCGGGAACTCAATTTGATCGCTCACGATCATCTTTAGGTGATGTGTGTAATTTGAATGCGCATGTCGATGCCCATGGTGGTGATATTCAACAAATGGTTGCCGAAGCATTTCTTAAACAAGGCAAAGAATATTTTAATGCTGATATTTCATTTCAAAATGCAGGTGGAGTAAGAGTTGATTTGGCGAAAGGAAATATCTCTGTAGCAGATATCTACCAAGTCTTACCTTTCAAAAATACGCTCGTTCAATTGAATATGACTGGTCAAGAAATTAAAGATACGCTTGAAGATGCCATTTCAGGCGTGATTGAACAAAAAAATACTGGAAGTTATCCGTATACGGCTGGATTAACTTGGCAAGTTGATATGACGCAGCCTATTGGAAAGCGTATTACAAATATTCAAGTCAGAAATGGGTCTGACCAGCTTGTGCCATTAGATTTAAATCAGTTATATAAAATTGTAACCATCAATTTTTTAGCTGATGGTGCTGATTACTATCATACATTGAAAAAAATTACAGGTGAGCGTCGAATAGAAGTTGGATTGGACTATGCAGAAGCATTCTTAAATTACTTAAATTCAATAGATGGTGATCAAGAAATGAAAACAATTCGAAAATTATCTACTTCATATTATAGTACTCAAAAATACATAGAATAAGATTTAGAGCTTTTTGATCTGAAAATTCCCAATTTAATTGGGGTTTTTTAATTTAATTAATCGTTTTTGTCTATTTTTTAGTGTAAAAAACGTAAATTTGCTTAAAAAATAAACATGCATGAGTTTTTGTTAAAATAAGGGGTTGCAAGGGAGGAAAAAATCTATAGAATGCACCCCATACCGACGAGATACACGGAAACGAACGAAGCAAGTTGCTGAGTTGTTAAGTGTTTCGAGTCCAGCTTCTAGCATTGACGAGATGTTAGAAAGATCATTAAGAGATTATGAAGAACAACTTGTGTGGATTTTTACTGGTTGATTGATCGATATATATTATCATTGATGATTGGTAGAAATTTCTCGAAGTTTATTTGAGCA
>NZ_JBWYIK010000008.1:0-152311 GCF_056779735.1 Acinetobacter sp. 24-47-67 | reverse complement strand
TAACGAAGACATCCACCTCAGTGCAGATGGACAGATCAACCAAATTGCACAAGGAAGCATCAACACCAGTACCCAAGACAGCATACTTAGCCATGCCAGCAAAAAGATCAGCTTATTTGCCGCTCAAGAAGGAGCACGACTGTATGCAGGGAAAGGGAAGATTGAGATTCAAGCTCAAGGGGATGGCGCGGATCTGATTGCCAGAAAGGGGGTGCAGATTATTTCGACGGAAGATACGATTTATATCACCAGTCCGAATGAAATTAATCTAACTGCAGGCGGCTCTCAAGTGAAACTAAATAGTTCTGGGATATTACCAACCACTGGCGGGAAGTTTGAAGCGAAGGCGGGGCAGCATAAGTTTATTGGCGGTGAGAAGGTAGATGTGCCTCCTTTAAAGTTAAACTCTTCACCTTGCTATTTGACTTACCAAGTTACTGATTTTGATGGCAAACCGTTAGCGAATAAAAATTATTTGATATTTATGTCGGATGGCAGTCTGAAAAAAGGGAAAACTAATTCCGACGGAGAGACTGTAAAAATTGAAACGGCAGGGCCTGAAAAAGTCCAAGTTTATATTGAAGATGAAGATCATAGTGGTTATAAAATAAACCATAAAGAGAGTTGAGAATGAGTAACCAAACCAATTACCAGCTTCAGATTTTCCAAGGAAACAACACAAAAAAACCTTTAACTAATACGAAGTACAAAATTTCTTTTAATGGAAAAGTTTTAATTACTGATACCACAGATAAAGAAGGCAAAACAAAATTTATATCAATATCAGGGAATCCTGTTATTAAGTTAGAAGTTTATAATCCTAAAATGAATAAGGGGAAGGGGGGATACCTAGTACCAAAGTTATATTATTTTGCTAATGCATCGAAAATAATGTTGGGTTTAGCTACATCACTAGATGATTTTAAACCTAAACCACTTGATTTTGGACAGGTTGGAAAAAATACGGAGAGTTCATCCAATAGACCGTTAGTATTTTTGCCCGAAAGTAAAGTTATAAATAAAGTTCAACAGCTTTTTGTCAAACCATATTTACTTGTACAATTACTTAAAGCTGATAAGAAAATTTTTAATACTCGCTTGAATTATGATGTTTTGTATCCAACAGCTAAACAAAGTAGTAAAAATGAAAAAGATATAGTAAAAGTTAAAGGGAAACCTCTCAAAGGTCTGCGAACAATTAGAGATGGGCTGACTGATTTAATTGATATCGATTTCCCAGTAATTTTAAGATTTTATGGGGGAGAATTAGGAAGTGTTAATGTATATACAGAAGTTCTATATCCTTTCTATGCTCATCAAGATGTCTTAAAAATTCAATATGTAAAAGCAGCACCAGCAATTACTGCACCAGATATCAAAAACACGACTTATCTTGCGGGAAAACAAAATATTCCGATTATTGTTGACCCTGTTACTAAGGAAATTTACGTATTAAGCCCTGATGATTTTAAGGAGTTTTTAGAAATATCAGGAGGTTTAACGAAAAAAATCAATAATATGCATGAAACACGTGAAAAAGTTAATACGTTGATGGCATTAGAGGCTAAAACCCCCGAGCAAATTCGTCAAGCAGAAAAAGAAATGGGAATTGCTCAAGATGAAGCCATTAAAGAAATGAATAAACATTTCAAAAAGCAGTCTGATATTAAAGAAGTTTTAGCTTTTGAAATGTTTACAGCCCAAGATGGAACTCAGAAATTAAATGCAATTAGAAAATATACTAACGAAAGCCAACATATTAAAAATAAGAATAAAAGGTTAAATAAATTTGAATATAAATTAAGCTATCCAGTTCCTTGGAGAGCAGGAAATAATGAAGTTACGACTGGAGCTAGTCCTGGAAATTATGAAGCTTTTGATAAAATAAAATTTAAAGAAAATTTTCAAAAAACTATTACTGATATAAGTACAGAACTTAAAAAGGTAAAGGGCGAAAAATCTGTCACTTTTATTCCAAATTCAACGTTATCAGAAGCTTTTGGAATTACTGCAACCGAATTAGTAGAGAGCTATAAAACTAGTAATTCTTCAATGGTAGATGTTCAAGCTCAATGGTTAAGATTGATCGCCAGTACAGGGTATGATGGGACAGTAAAATGGGGAACTAAAGGTTTTCATGCAAGTGGTTCAGCTTATGCTCAAGCAAAAATGGTTTTGTTGGAAGGTAAGAAAAAATGGCTATGGGCTTACCCCAGTTTAAAAGGCTGTATTTTAGCTGCTGATGGTGTAGAAATGGGGGCTATTCGTTTTATTTGCGGTGCAGAAATATATGGTTTTTCAGGTGCTGTTTTTGCAGCATCTTCTGCTTTCGCAGTAACTGTGAGTAATGATGGTACTAAACAATTTCTTACCAGTGTTAAGCAATCCCCTAAAGCTTCGCTGACTAATGCATATAACACTTCGAAGCGAGCAGTTTTAGATATAAATAAAGCTGGAATAGATGAGGACGTTCCTCAAGAGAATAAATTTAATGCGGGAATTAATGCTTTTGCCGGTTTGCAAGCGAATATCTCTCCCTTTGGTGGTATACAATGGTTAGATCCTGAGAATCCGAAAGATTTTACAGATCTCGCAAAAATATCCCCGACATTAGGTTTGAGTGCAGGTGTGGGGGCTGCTGGTGAATTCAGTTTGTATTATGCAAATGGAGCATTCCGTTTTAAAGCGAGTTTAGCTCTTTGTTTTGGAGCAGGAGGAAAAGGAGCATTAGAGTTTGTAGTTGATGTAAATAAAATATATATGTTGGTTAAATTCATCGCCTACCAACTTACTTATGTCACCTTTAAAAAACTCACTTATATGCTTCATGATGATTTTATTCTATTACATAAGATTAGCATGATGCTGCCATTTGAAAATTTGCAATCAATTTCAGGTAATATAAATCAGCGGTTTAATATTTTTAAAGCAAGTTTAGCTCAAGCTGAAAAGCGTATTGCGATGTGCCGAAAAATTAATGGGAAACCCCAATGGCTCAAATATTTAAGCCCTGAAAGTCGTGGCTGTTTTTTATACCATATTACGCGACATGGATGGAAAACAAGAATGTTAGACCCATCTGAGAGTGAAGGCTGGAAGTTAATTTATACTGATAAAGAACATCAACTTCCAGAACATAAAAAAGCTGTTATTAATTTGTTCCAGAGCGTTACTCAAGTCAGTCATTGGACGAACACATTGCAACATATGAGTAGTGATGGACAGAAAAGTAATAAAACCATCACAGAAAATGAAAAAGAATTGTTAGAGTTTTTAAATTTGGGTGCTAAATCTGGAGGAATGCTGCCTCTAGCTGATCTTAAAGAAATTATATCTCGAATAAATAGAGATCATGACTTCCCTAAAGACTATAAATCAGGAAATATATATATTGATGAATATATTAAAATGCGAGGAAAACGTATATTGGAATATCCAAAAGATTATATAATTACTCGTTTTGACTCACCAGAATTTAGACAGATACAAATAGCAGAAGGTTTAGAGAAGGCAGAGAGTTTTTTAGTACAATCACCAAGACCAATAGAAGAGTTAGATGCAGAGATGTATATAAACCAAGACGAAAATAAAACATGGATGGCTTAAAGCCATCCAATGTTGATAGATTTAAATTTTATGGCTTAGGAAAAGGTCTTGGTGAGTTGGAAGCACAGCGTACAGAAGTAGAGCTATTTGGATTTAAATATTTGATACCATCTAAATCATTTTTATCAAACTGTGGGTTAGGTTCCATTCCACTTCTGTAAATAGTAGTTACGCTTCCGTGTATTGCTAAACTTTGCGCTGCTCCTTCTTGATGTGTACTCCTTACGGATTTTAATGTACCCGAATTTGGTCCCTGTGGATTAAGCTCAGGTGAGTTTTTATAATACTGTGGATCAAACCAATCAGACATCCATTCATAATTATCGGTTGCCATATCATAAAAACCCAAAGGTGTTGGTGGAAACTTACCTAGTTTTGCCACCTTAATACCATCAGCATCAGGTATGGATTGGCTATATTCACGCCTTTGTTGATCACTCCAGACATTACGCCCCGTTTCATACTTTCCATTATCTGTAGGATATATGACAAATTGTCCTTTGTTTCGGGCAGCATACTCCCATTGGGCTTCAGTGGGTAAATTCATAGCAATGCCGACTTGTTTCCCTAACCATTGACAGTAATCAGATGCCTGTTGCCAACTGATACCTGCTGGCGCCATTGGTTGACGAGCTATTTTTGCGATTTCTTGCATACTTATACGAGGTAGCCCTAAACTGTCGGTATAAGTATCAAAATCATCGAATGTGGTTTTATAGGCATTTAAACTAAAACTATCGAGAGTCACTTTATGTGCAGGCATTGCAGCATAAAGTCCAACAATAGGGAGTTTATCTTTACGTGTGAGTGGACCGAAGTCACCCATCATAAAGGTACCACCCTCCACAAAAATCATATTCTTTTTTGTTTTTTCAACTAGCTGATCAATTCTCTTTTGTAAAATTGGGTCTTGTTTAGAACTTACAGAATGTTTTGATTTTGGCTCTGAAACTGCTGATTCAGTCTTAGTCTTTGCACAAGCAGTCAGAGCAATTGTAGTACATAAAAGAGCAACTAAATTTTGTTTGATCATCTTATTATTCAGCAAATTAAAGAAATTATATTGGATATCATAATAAAAGTATAAAAATAGAGAAAGTTCGGTTTTGTAATATTATGGAGTGCAATTTACTGCGCTTTTAGTATATTTTCTGAAAGTTAAATTGAAAAATAGATCAGTTAAAAAAAGCCCTTACGGGCTTTTTTTATTCAAGGCAATTGCTGAATCGGACTACCACCTAAAGCTTGCAATAACGTCACATAAGCATTGTACTGAGTTTGTTTGGCTTGAACCAAACTTAAACGTGCTTCACGTGTGGTACGTTGTGCATCAATCAAATTCTTCAGTGCAATTGCACCATTTTTATAACGTACTTGCGTGAGTTGTTCCGTTTTCTCAGCGAGTTGAACATTACGTTCTTGTAAAGCGACTTGTTTGTCTATTTCATTGCGTGCGGATAACGCATTTTCAACATCGGCAAAAGCTTTGTATAAGGTCTGACGGTATTGAATAATTGACTTTTCATAATCCAATTCGTTCACACGTAAATCACGTTTCATATCATTCCATTGCAAGAAGGGTAGTGTAAGACCCGCACCCAATATTGCAGCAGGATTAGACAGCACATTACTCAGCGAAGTGCTTGAGCCTCCAGTAGTTATACTACCTGTTAAATTAATCGAAGGGTAATAACTTGCTTTATTCGCATCTTTGTTGGCAAGTGCTTTGCGTAAACGTAACTCAGCTGCTTGCAAATCAGGACGGCGCGATAAAAGCTCCGCTGGTAAGCCCGATTGAATTTGCGGTAGGGCAGAAAGTGGTAAGCGCTGTGGCTCCGAGATATTCAACTGTTGCACAGGTTGATTGAGCAATACCGCAAGAGCAGTTCGAGTTTCAACTTTTTGCTGTTCGATCTGGCTTAACGTAGCTTTTTGACTTTGAACAGCTTGTTCAGCTGACGTTAAATCAAGACCTGATACCGCCCCAGCTCGATACTGTGTTTGCACTAATTCATAAGTTTTCTGCGTACTCGCCAAATTTTGTTGAGCCACAGATAGGCGTTCATTAAGATATCCCAATTGCCAATACAATTGTGCAGTTGTTGCAATCAGGCTTTGTGCAGTGGCTTGTAAATCTTGCTCAGTCGCAAGCGCTTCCCATCGAGATGCTTCAGTTTGATTGGCCAATTTACCGAATAAATCCAGCTCATAGCTTAAGCCAGGATAGTTCAGTGAAATACCATTTGAAGAATCACCATCACCATCTAAACTAAAACGATGACCGACCGATGCACCTGCATTGCCAATACGCACACCTTGCTGACTTTCAGATTGCTTGGCTTGAAGGCGTGCTTGTTGCAAATTAATCCCAGCAACAGCTAAATCAGTATTACGGGCAATCACTTGTTCAACCAATTGGTTGAGCTGTGCATCACCAAATAATGTCCACCATTGATCATGAAAAGCCTGTTGGTGGATATTTTGGCTGTGTTGTTGGCTGTTTTGAAAGCCCTGTGGAATATCGGCTGCAGGAGCTTGATAAGGCGTTTTCACTACAGCCGCACAGCCGACTAAAGAGCCTGTTAATGCTAAGGTCATGAACAGTTTATGAAGTTGATTACGCATAGTTATACCTTATTATTCTCTTGACAGTGCATCGACAGGATTTAAACGAGCAGCATTTCGTGCTGGGATAAAACCGAATACGATCCCGATTAAACTTGAACAAACGAATGCAGCTATTATTGATGTGGTTGAATACGCCATTTGGAACGTGCCACCAGCAAAGTGTGTAATCAGCTGACCAATTCCCAGTGATAATAACACCCCAAGGATACCGCCTAAAATACACACTAATACAGCTTCAATCAGGAATTGTTGCAAAATATCGCTTTGTCGAGCACCCACGGCCATTCGCACACCAATTTCTTGCGTTCGTTCAGTGACAGACACCAACATAATGTTCATGACACCGATACCACCAACGACTAAAGAAATCACAGCAATCGCAGAAATGAGTAAAGTCATTGTAGCGGTAGTTTGCTGGATGGTTTCACGAATACTGTCCGCATTTTGAGTGAACACGTCTTGCGCCCCGTGGCGTTGAACGAGTAAATTCAAGATTGCATTTTCAGCAGCAGTGCTTGAATATTCATCTTTTACACGAACGATGATGCTTCTCACATTCGACTGTCCAAGCATTCGACTCATGACGGTTGAGTAAGGGAGATAGACATTAAGACTATCTGAATTACCCATTGCACCTTGTTGAGCATCTACGATACCAATAATACGACTAGGTACACTGCCCAATAGAATTACTTGACCAATAGGATCCGTACCATCGCTAAAGAATGTCTTTTGGGTATTGGTATCAATCACAACATCTTGGGCTTGTTCAGTAACACTATGTTTGTCAAATGGTTGACCTGATTTAAACGTTAAACCACGCACATAGAAAAAGTCTTCACTCACGCCATTGACTGTCGTGGATGCCTCTACATCTTTATATCTTCCCGTGACAGAACTATTGACTGAAGGACTTACACCATCTACGTAAGGCTGTTCCGCTAATGCATCAGCATCAGCAGGGATTAAGGTCTTGGCCTGAGAAGATCGGGAGTTATCACCAAA
The DNA here is from genome assembly GCF_056779735.1 of Acinetobacter sp. 24-47-67. Classification (NCBI taxonomy): domain Bacteria; kingdom Pseudomonadati; phylum Pseudomonadota; class Gammaproteobacteria; order Moraxellales; family Moraxellaceae; genus Acinetobacter; species Acinetobacter sp. 24-47-67. The sequence continues at coordinate 145,072 of NZ_JBWYIK010000008.1, read as the reverse complement.
ACCACGTCCTTGGTAGACCGTAATGGTATTGGTGCCCAAACTACTAATATTTTCTAAAATTTGTTTTTGTGATCCATTACCAAGTGCGACAACCGAAACGACAGATGCGATCCCGATAATGATTCCGAGCATGGTCAAAAAAGTACGCATTCGATGAGCATTCATGGCCAGAAGCGCCATGCGGAAAGCTTCACCTAAACGGTCTAAAGCTGAACGCCAAGACGATGTTTTCTTTTGCTCAGCACGAATCAATTCTTCACGTTCAAAGCCATCATCAATCTCAGGAACATTGGGTTCATCAGAAATAATATTACCGTCTGAAATCTCAATAATACGAGTCGCATTTTTGGCAACATTGTGATCATGAGTAACGAGAATGATGGTATGACCTTTGGCATTCAGCTCGCGTAAAATACGCATCACTTCAATACCGCTGTTTTTATCTAATGCCCCAGTAGGCTCATCGGCGAGAATAACATCACCGCCATTCATCAACGCGCGAGCAATCGAAACACGCTGTTGCTGACCACCTGAAAGTTGACTTGGGCGGTTTTGGGTTTTTTCACCTAGACCTAAATCGGACAAAAGTTGAACCGCACGATCATGGCGTTCAGAAGCCTCAGCGCCGGCATAGATCGCAGGGACTTCGACATTACCAGCTGCATTTAAGTCACCAAGTAAATGGTAGCGCTGGAAGATGAATCCGAAATATTCACGGCGTAATTGAGCAAGTTCATCAGGTTCTAGCTCACGTGTTTCGCGGCCCTTAACCTTGTAGCTACCATTGGTCGGTTTATCTAAACATCCTAAGATGTTCATCAGTGTTGATTTTCCTGAGCCTGACTGACCTACAATGGCAACCAATTCTCCAGGATAAATCTCAAGATTTACCCCTTTTAGAATTTGCACAGTAGATTCACCAGCAGGGAATTCACGGGTCAGGTTTTTGACCTCGAGTAGAGGTGTTCTCGTCTGACTCATAATTACATTCTCATTGGACCAGCGCCACCACGTGCGCCACGTTTAGCTGAGTCATTTGATGAATCAGAGCCATCCGCAATTACAACTTTATCGCCTAATTTTAAACCGCGTAAAACTTGTGCTGTTGCACGGTTATTTAGACCGATAAGAACAGGGGTCGGTTTGGCTGTGCCATCTGCTTGAAGTACGCGTACCATAGCCATGGAAGCTTTACCTTGATCGACTAATGCCTTTTCCTCAGCGGTTAATTCTAAACGCTTAGGACGATCAGCTGATGAACGTTCGGCACGCCCTTCACCACGAGCTTGTTCATTACGTTCTTGGGCATTTGAACCCGCATTTGCACCACGCTGGCGAGCAGGACGATTAGAGCTTTGAACAGCAGAAGATGGAATAGTCAGTGCATTCTTTACTTCATCTAACACGATATAAACTTGAGCAGTCATATCAATACGCAATTTTCCATCTTCATTAGGAACATCGAATAGAGCGTTGTAATACACAGCTGTGCTTGATGAAGATGAATTTGAGTTGTTGGTTTCTGTATTGATGGAGTTAGGTGCAGGTTCAACTTGACGCAGTGTTGCGTAATGCTTTTTCTCGCTATTACCTAAAGTAGTGAAATAAACAGTTTGACCTTCCTCAACACGCATAACATCTGCTTCAGAAATTTCAGCCTTAACCGTCATGGTGTCAAGTTTTGCTAATTTCACGATGGTTGGCGCGCTTTGATTCGCGTTCACTGTTTGACCTTCTTCAGTCACAATTGCCACAATTGTGCCATCCATCGGAGCAACGATACGGGTATAGCCTAAATCTTCTTTGGTCGTCGCCAGTGATAAACGAGATTGCTCGATTTGAGCATTCATCGCGACGATATCGGCTTGAGCAGTTTTATAACTTGCTAATGCGGACTCATATTCGGCACGAGAAGTTGCATCTTGGGCATACATGGCTTTTTGGCGATTATATTCCGCCTCAACTTTAGTCAGATTTGCTTGTTTGACTGCCAATTGAGCCAACTGATTTTTAATACTGGCTTCAGCTGTTTTTAGATCATTTTCCTGACGAACGGAATCGATTTGAGCAATCAGTTGACCTTGTTTAACTTGATCGCCCAGTTGTACATACATTTTTTTCACCTGACCTGAAACCTGTGCACCAACGCTAACCATTTTGGTCGCTTCTAATACACCTGTTGCAAGGACAGAGTTTTCAATATCACCACGTGTCACTTCAGCGGTAATCAACTGAGGTTGCTCATCTTTAGGTTTAAAAAAATACCAAGCTAAAGCGATAGCTGCAATCGTAATGATCGCGATGATAATCAATTTCGTTGGTTTTATTTTTTGCATGGCGATATTGAAAAATGACGGAAATTGAGAGAATTATAATGATGAAATAAGGATAAAAAGTGTATTTTTCTTAAATAAAATCAATAATCATTTTTATAGTTATAAATAGACCTTGCTCGTTAACTAAGCAAACAAGGTTTTTCCACATAATTCAGCAATGGCTTGTTGCATGAGATGTTCTGGATTTTCGATATTTTTGCCTTTGATGGCAGCATCGATTCTTAATAGCAACTGTGGCCATGTGAGAAATTGCTTGGGATTAAGGCGTCGCAAGGCTTGTTGATAAAGACTGACTTTGGTTTTCCAGATGCCGAGTTGTAATGCATTTTGTGGTTGCTCAAAAAGTTGCATCAGTAAGCGCATTTCTTTGCTTACCGTCCATAAGACCAAACTATGTGGTTCGCCAGCTTCGACTAAATATTGGTATATTTTGATCGCTTGGCTTAGGTTGCCTGAAATTAATGCATCGCTTAAGTCAAAAGTGGTATAGCGTGATTGATCTTGTAAGCATTCGAGCAAATGTTGCATTTCAAGATGCTGTACATCGGGGAACGTGTCTGCCAGACGCATTAAGCTGTTTTTAGCAGCCAATAAATTATGTTCGTGGTGGACTTCGAGCCATTGCCATGCATCTTGGCTCAGTTGAATCCCAATTTTATCAGCTTCTATGCTGAGTATACGCTGACGATCTTGCGCATAAGTTGCTGTAAGAGGAACCAAGACGCCATTGGCTTCAATCGTTTGAAAAAACGCCGACTTTAAGCTACTGCTATCTTGCTTAGGCATAATGATCAACAACAAGTTGTGTTCATTATGCTGGATATAATGCTTGAGTAACTTTAACGCATTGGCATCTGGCTTAATGTTGCCATGGACCTCTACTGCGAGATTTTGTGAAAAAAGAGAAAGGCTGTTGAGTGCATTAAATACATTTTTCCAATCAGCAACGCTTTGGATGTCATAGCGTTCTCTTTCCACGTGATTGATGATCCAACTTTGACGGAAAGCATCTAAAAGATTTTGCTCAAGTAAAGGTTCTTGACCATGTAATACCCATGCACCACGTGCTTCGTTTACACGTTTTAATGCTTGTAGATAATCTAACTTCATTCTGAGTTACGGATTTTCAGAGGCAGTAGGTTCAAAAGTTTGTTGCACAGGTAACAGTACATTTGCTTCTGCTTTTGGCAGACGGTTTGCAGCAATTTGACGAGAGATCTGTTGAGCGACATCGTCAATTAAGATTTCACTGAGATATTTATTTTGTTGATCATCTGTGTTCACGGTTGCAACGTTATATTGATATGTACGTGTCGCAGTTAAAGTTCGAGGTTTTGTCACCAAGTTACCTTGACGATCTTCGATTTGGAAAGTCACAGAAAGTCTGAGTAGAACTTCAATGAGTTTGCCGTTGAGCTCATGGCGAATTGGTTTATAGTCAATGATACGCAATACATATGCATCGTTAGAGTTACTTAGTTGCACACCTGCAGCAGTGAGATAAACACTGAGTTTACGCTCTAAATCAGAAGTATTGGCAGGGAGTGCTAATTCAAGCTTTGTATAAGCCAGTGGCGTTGAAGTTGGATTGGTCCCTTTTAGATGAAATCCACAGCCGACCATAGTTGCGCTTAAGCCTAAAGTTAGAACAGCAATAGCTAAACGTTTGCTCAAATGCATTGTAGATCCTCTGTGTATTTCCTGAGACTCAGGATAAATTTTGAATATTCTGATTGTATGTGCAAAGCCCGTTGACTGGCAACGGGCTTTGTTTGGGAATTGTGAAATCCTTATATTCCCCTCTTTTTAAAAGAGGTGAGAAGCAATGCTTCGCAATGGAAATTAAATCCCTCCAAAGCTCCCTTTCTTGCGCTTTGATCTAAAGCTGTGCTTTATATCTTACTCAGGGAGGCTTTAAGGTTCTTAAACCACCAAATTCACTAATTTATTCGGAACAACGATTTCTTTCTTGGTTGGACCTGTTAAGAATTGTTGTACTTCAGGCAATGCTTTTGCTTGCGCCAGAATGTCATCTTTCGATGCATCGACAGACACTTCAAGTTTGCCACGAAGCTTACCGTTCACTTGAACCACAATGGTTTGTGTATTACGTGTTAATGCAGATTCATCCACTTGAGGGAATAATGTTGCATTTAACTCGATACCAAACTGCGCCAATAACGTTTCACTTAAATGCGGTGCAAATGGAGCAAGTAAAGTTAAAAGCGTTGTAATAGATTCACGTGCAACAGCAACATCGTTATCATCTTTTGCTTCAAACTTATTGTTCGCATTTAGAAGTTCCATCATGGCTGCAATTGCAGTGTTAAATGCGTGACGACGTTCGATGTCATCACCCACTTTTTGGATTGTTTCATGTGTTTTACGACGTAAATCTTGTGCAGCAGTTGAAAGATTTGCTTTGTCGATATTTGATGCATTGTTACCTTGTTCAAGGAAACCAGTTGCCAAGCGCCATACACGTTTTAAGAAGCGGTTTGCACCTTCCACACCTGCATCTGACCATTCAAGTGATTGATCAGGTGGTGCAGCGAACATCATAAATACACGTGCAGTATCTGCGCCGTATTGGTCAATAATAGATTGTGGGTCGATACCGTTATTTTTCGATTTCGACATTTTTTCTTGACCGCCAACGATAACGTCTTGACCATCACCTTTGTATTTTGCAGATGTGATACGACCTTTTTCATCACGCTCAAGTTCGATGTCAGCAGGGTTGAACCACGTTTTTTTACCTGATTCAGATTCGCGGTAATAGGTATCAGCAAGTACCATACCTTGCGTTAACAAGTTGGTGAATGGTTCGTTACCTTGTACTACACCTTCATCACGCATCAATTTGTGGAAGAAACGTGCATATAACAAATGCAGAATCGCGTGTTCAACACCACCGATGTATTGGTTTACAGGAAGCCAAGTTTGTCCCGCTTCAGGTTTAACCATACCACCAGTAAAGTCAGGCGATGCGTAACGCGCATAGTACCAAGATGATTCTACAAATGTATCAAGTGTATCTGTTTCACGACGTGCATCGCCGTTACAGCTTGGACATTTCGTTTCATAGAACTCAGGCATCTTGTTGAGAGGGTTACCTGAACCATCTGGAACCACGTCAGTTGGAAGTACAACAGGAAGTTGGTCTTCAGGTACTGGCACTTGACCACAGGTTGGACAGTTAATCATTGGAATAGGACAACCCCAATAACGCTGACGAGAAACACCCCAGTCACGTAAACGGAATTGAACTTTTACATTCGCAAGACCTTGTGGTTCAAGTTTTGCCAAGAATGCATCAAATGCACCTTGGAAGTCTAAACCGTCAAATTCACCTGAATTGACCAATTTACCTTCTTTTGAGCCGTACCATTCTTGCCATTCAGTTGCATTAAAGTCCGCATCATCTGTGCCTTTCGCATCAATGACTTGCTTAATGGTTAAGCCGTATTTGTTGGCAAACTCGAAGTCACGTTCATCGTGTGATGGAACTGCCATCACCGCGCCTGAACCGTAAGACATCAAGACATAGTTAGCGATCCAAACAGGAACTTCTTCGCCTGTTACAGGGTGTTTAACTGACAAACCTGTTGCCATGCCTTTTTTCTCAGCAGTGGCAAGGTCAGCTTCTGCAACTGAACCCATACGGCATTCTTCAATAAATGCAGCCAATTCAGGGTTAGTTTCAGCAGCTTTAAGCGCCATCGGGTGTTCTGCTGCAACTGCAACATAAGTCACACCCATTAAAGTATCAGCACGTGTAGTAAATACAGTTAAGCCATCTGCATAAACTTCAGTGTTTGCTGAAGGGAAGGTAATTTCCATACCCTGTGAGCGACCAATCCAGTTACGCTGCATGGTCAAGACCTGTTGTGGCCAACCGTCTTTGAGTGTGTCTAAATCGTCTAATAATTCTTGCGCATAATCTGTGATGCGGAAGTAGTACATTGGAATATCACGTTTTTCAACCAATGCACCTGAACGCCAACCACGACCATTTTCAACTTGTTCGTTTGCCAAAACAGTTTGGTCTACAGGATCCCAATTTACCGTTGAAAGCTTACGGTAGATTAAGCCTTTTTTATAAAGCTGAACGAATAACCATTGTTCCCAGCGATAATATTCTGGTGTACACGTTGCAAATTCACGATCCCAATCCACCGCAAGACCTAATTTTTTAAGCTGATTACGCATGTAATCGATATTTTCAAAGGTCCATTTTGCAGGTGCAACTTGGTGTGCAATCGCAGCATTTTCAGCAGGTAAACCAAACGCATCCCAACCCATAGGTTGTAATACAGTTTCACCTTTGAGACGGTGGAAGCGGCTGATCACGTCACCAATCGTGTAGTTACGTACATGACCCATATGCAGTTTGCCACTTGGGTAAGGGAACATCGAGAGGATATATCGACGTGGACCTTCTACAGTGTCGGCAACTTTAAAGGCTTTGCGAGATTCCCAGTCCTGTTGAACTTGGGGCTCAATCGCACTGGCTTGGTATTCAGAGTCAATGTGAGTAGTCATATACGTAATACAAGAGAACGGTTAAAAAAATTTAGCGCACAGCATAGCGCAAAACGCACCTAAAAGTGAATTTTACAGACTGAAAATGGATGCAAAACTTAAATTAAGATCAAAAAGACAAATTCACTCATTTGAAACTTGAGTTTCGCTTAATGGAGCAGCATTTGTGTTTTGTGACTCAGTATTTGAAGTACCGTTTGTTTGCTGTTGCGTTGGTATCGTTTGAGTCTGTGAGGTTTGAGGAGCTTCGCTCGGGTTTGTATTTGTATTGACAGATGTTGTTGGTGCTTTCCAACCATATGTTTCAACTTTCCCTTTCTTTTTTGCTGATTTTGGTGGCGGGGTAGTGGTGTAGTGGGTTGAGCCATTTTGATCGACCCATTTGTAATATTCTTTTGCCTGCACCATAGATGAACAAATAGAAACGAAAACGACCGTGGATGCTAAACAAGAAAGTTTTAAAGATGATGCTAGTGAATTCATGACTTCACCTATAAAGAAATAAGAGGGGAATGAGTTCTTTTACATGTTTATATCGCAGCATTTTGCTGGATACTGATGAAGATTAATTGGTTTTATTTTAATCAAAAAAATCATTTTGCGTATAAATTGTTTTATATAAATATTAAAAATAAGTGTTTGAAATTTTTTTTATAAATCACCCAACCAAAAGTTATCGTTTGAAAAATAATCGGTTGGTAAATAAACAATAAAAAGGTTTCGGCAAACCTTGACTTTGGTCGTGAAAAAACTAAAAATGCTGCTCTAGTTTTATATGTTTTGTTCGATCACCCTTCGAATAAATATCATAGCTTGCAATAACGTTGTCTCTAAGCCGAGACAATGAAATAGCAGAAATATGTTTATCCCAACATGTTGAATATGCAGTCGCAACTCAAACGGTTGCGATCGAAAAATTTTATTATTGCAGCAAAAACGATGAAATATGTGTGCTATAACAGTGCATACAAACGAATGAATGAAACACGACTTATGTCTCCCATAAACGTCGTGGAAATAAGATTAGGGTGAATACGTTGGAACTTTTATCTGGTGGTGAAATGCTTGTTCGCGCATTGGCGGACGAAGGCGTTGAACATGTTTTTGGATATCCAGGCGGCGCAGTTTTACACATTTACGACGCGCTATTCAAACAAGACAAAATTAATCATTACCTCGTGCGTCATGAGCAAGCTGCTGGTCATATGGCAGATGCATACTCGCGCGTAACAGGTAAGACAGGTGTTGTACTGGTGACCTCGGGTCCAGGTGCGACTAACACTGTGACACCAATCGCGACAGCTTACATGGACTCAATCCCAATGGTGATTTTGTCTGGTCAGGTTGCAAGCCATTTGATTGGTGAAGATGCATTCCAAGAAACGGATATGGTGGGTATTTCTCGTCCAATCGTGAAACACAGTTTCCAAGTGCGTCATGCGAGTGAAATTCCAGCGGTTATTAAAAAAGCTTTCTATATCGCGTCATCAGGTCGTCCAGGTCCTGTGGTTGTTGATATTCCAAAAGATGCAACAAACCCTGCTGAAAAATTTGCATACGAATATCCTGAAAAAGTAAAAATGCGCTCTTACCAGCCGCCACATCGTGGTCATACTGGTCAGATCCGCAAAGCTATTGATGAATTGATCAATGCTAAACGTCCTATTATTTATACAGGCGGTGGTGTTGTTCAAGGCAATGCATCGCATTTATTGACTGAATTAGCACATCTATTGGGTTATCCAGTAACCAATACATTGATGGGGCTAGGTGCATTCCCTGGTAATGATCCTCAATTTATTGGTATGTTGGGTATGCATGGGACATATGAAGCGAACATGACCATGGGTCACGCTGATGTGATTCTATGTGTTGGTGCGCGTTTCGATGACCGTGTAACCAATAATCCTGCAAAATTCTGTCCAAATGCGAAAGTGATTCACATTGATATCGATCCTGCGACGATTTCAAAAACAATCATGGCGCATATCCCAATCGTGGGTGCGGTAGAGCCAGTTCTTCAAGAAATGTTAGCGCAATTAAAACAGCTGAATATTTCTAAGCCGAACCCTGAAGCTATTGCGGATTGGTGGAAACAAATCAATGAGTGGCGTCAGGTTCATGGTTTGAAATATGAAAAACCAACTGACGGTACGATGAAACCTCAACAAGTTGTTCAAGCTTTAGATAAAGTAACGAACAGCCAAGCAATCATCACTTCTGACGTTGGTCAACATCAGATGTTTGGTGCGTTGTATTACAAATACACACGTCCACGTCAATGGATTAACTCAGGTGGCTTAGGCACGATGGGTGTTGGTCTTCCATATGCGATGGCGGCTAAGCTTGCATTCCCTGACCAACAAGTTGTTTGTATTACAGGTGAAGCATCCATTCAGATGTGTATCCAAGAGCTCTCAACATGTAAGCAATATGGCCTAAATGTTAAAATCTTGTGCTTAAACAACCGTGCTTTAGGTATGGTGAAACAATGGCAAGATATGAATTATGAAGGTCGTCACTCAAGTTCATATGTTGAGTCATTGCCTGACTTTGCGAAGTTGATGGAAGCTTACGGACATGTAGGTATTCAAATTGATCATGCGGATGAGCTTGAATCGAAGCTTGCAGAAGCAATGGCGATTAATGATAAATGTGTATTCATCAACGTGATGGTTGACCGTACTGAGCATGTTTATCCGATGTTAATCGCGGGTCAATCTATGACAGATATGTGGTTATCTAAAGGGGAGCGCACAGCATGAGACATATCATCTCTGTTCTCATTGAGAACGAATCTGGCGCGCTTTCACGTTTAGTGGGTTTGTTCTCACAACGTGGTTATAACATTGAAACTTTGAACGTTGCGCCAACAGAAGACCCAACAATGTCTCGTTTGACATTGACGACTTATGGTGATGATCACAAGATTGAGCAAATCACAAAACAACTCAACAAACTTGTTGAAGTGGTTAAAGTGGTTGACCTTTCTGAAGGTTCACACATTGAACGTGAATTGATGTTAATCAAAGTAAAAGCTTTGGGTTCTGCGCGTGCTGAAATTAAACGCACAGCAGATATCTTCCGCGGACAAATCGTGGATGTAACACCAACGACTTACACGATTCAAATCGCGGGTACAACTGAGAAAATTGATGGTTTTATTGATGCTTTGGCAGAGAATACCATTCTTGAAGTTGTACGTTCAGGTGTGTCTGGTATCGCACGTGGCGAAAAAGTTTTAACAATCTAATTTTTTTATTAACAAATTCTTCCCTCCTCCGAGAGGAGGGGGTTGGCGAACCACATTAACATTCGCTAATCAAACGGAAGCCAAAGCATTTTAGCGGAGACAGCAATGCAAATTTTTTATGATAAAGACTGCGACTTATCTATCATCCAATCTAAGAAAGTAGCAATCATTGGTTACGGTTCACAAGGTCACGCTCACGCGCTTAACCTTAAAGATTCTGGCGTTGACGTAACTGTTGGTTTACGTGCTGGTTCTGCTTCTTGGAAAAAAGCTGAAAATTCTGGTCTTAAAGTTGCTGAAGTTCCTGCTGCTGTAGCTCAAGCTGACGTAGTAATGATCTTGACTCCAGATGAATTCCAAGCTCAACTTTACCGTGATGTAATTGAGCCAAACATCAAGCAAGGTGCTACTCTTGCATTTGCTCATGGTTTCTCTGTTCTTTATAACCAAGTTGTTCCACGTGCTGACTTGGACGTAATCATGGTTGCTCCAAAAGCACCTGGTCACACTGTACGTTCTGAATACCAACGTGGTTCAGGTGTTCCTGATCTTATCGCGATTCACCAAGATGCTTCTGGTAATGCACGTAACCTTGCGCTTTCTTACGCTTCAGGTGTTGGTGGCGGTCGTACAGGTATTATCGAAACTTCATTCCGTGAAGAAACTGAAACTGACCTTTTCGGTGAGCAAGCAGTTCTTTGTGGTGGTGCTGTTGAACTTGTTAAAATGGGCTTCGAAACTCTTGTTGAAGCTGGTTATGCGCCAGAAATGGCTTACTTCGAATGTCTACACGAACTTAAATTGATCGTTGACTTAATGTTCGAAGGCGGTATCGCGGACATGAACTACTCTGTATCTAACAATGCTGAGTACGGTGAATATGTTACTGGTGTCGAAGTAATCAACGAACAGTCTCGTGAAGCGATGCGTAATGCGCTTAAACGTATTCAATCTGGTGAATATGCGAAGATGTTCATCCAAGAAGGTGCGTTGAACTACCCATCTATGACTGCTCGTCGTCGTCAAAACGCTGCTCACGGTATCGAAGTCACTGGTGCTAAATTGCGTGCGATGATGCCTTGGATTCAAGCAAACAAAATCGTTGATAAAGAAAAGAACTAAGTTCTCGAATCAATTGATTTGAATGCGAAAACCCACTCAATTTGAGTGGGTTTTTTATATAAGTTAAATAAAAAATAAATTAACTTATGTAACTAAAAAAATCTTACTTTTGTAATTTATAATATATTTAATACTAAAAATTTTTGAAATATAGGAGGATTTATGGATTGGGGATTAATTTTAACGATTATATTCGGTGTTGCTAGTTTATTTGGTTTATTTTTGGGATGGAAAGCTCTATTTCGTCCTAAAATACAATTAATTTCTGAAGATGTAACAGTAATAGCTAATATTGGTAAAATTTCCTCAGATATTAGTATTACATATAAAAATCATGAAGTTTCTAGTAATTTAAGACTAATAAGTGCTTATTTAATAAATGTTGGTAACGTTGATATAGATTCTAAAGAAGTAGAGAAAGCTGTCACTATTGTCTTACCTAAAGATGCCAAATGGCTATTATTTCAAGTAGAACGTAATAATCATGAAATGTTAGTGGATGGAAAAATAGCTAATAATGAATTGATTATAAAGACAGGTTTGTGGAAAAAATCTGAAGGATTTAAATTTGATGCTTTGATCTCTATTGATGATGAAAATTTATTAAAGAATAAAAATGAAATTTTTTCTCTTATTAAAATTAAATCAAGAATCAAAGGGTTGGGTGATATAAGTGTTATTAAACTCCCGGAAGTAAAAAATTATAAGAATAATTTTTATAAATATTATAGTCATTTTCCTACTCTTGCGATGTGTGCATATATTGTTTTAGGAGCTTGCATGTATCTAGGTTTAGGTAAAGAAGATAAATTTAATTTCCTGCAATTAGATAAAGATAACAAGGTTGTTAATTTGGAAGTTATAAACAATAAACCACATGTAATAACTAAAGATGGTGCAGTAGAAAAACCAAATAAGGATGGTTTTTATAATCTAAAAGTCCGTGTAACAAAGAAGAATACTACAGAGACAGAAAAAATATTAGGTATCTTAACTATTATTATGGGTATTCTAGGTATATTGATACATAATTTTAAAAATGCAAAAAATTATTTGTTAAAAAGAAAGGTTGAAAAATCCTAAAAATACTATTTTAGAATTTTTTTGGTAAATCATATGCTAAATTAGCTTTCTCCCAATCTAATATTTTAAGGTTAAATCATGAAAAAACATTTGTTTATACAATCGCTTGTAGTGGCTTTACCTGTTTTATTTTTAACCTCAATGGCATCTGGCAATGATATTAATACAGAATTAAAAAGCATCTATGTGCCTGTGCATCGTGCCGTGCTGTCAGAAGATGGACGTTATTTTTAGAGCTAAGATCAGGCATTTGGAATCCAAGCGCACGTTTGCATGACCAAGTGTTAAATCATGATTATCAGCTTAAAGGCTTACAAAAAGGCAATACGCTTGACTTAAAAACGGAAGATTTAGAAAAAAGTTTACAGCTCAAAGGTCTGCTTAATTCCACAGTGGGCAATATGAGCAGTCAATTGTCGATTGATGGTTGGCAAAAAACCATTCTTTTCAGCCATTAATTTATATAGAAAACCGTCCGACCTTTAACTTTAAATTTTATGGCGATACGGCAATTCAACGTGTAGATGTGTTAGAGCGTAGTACGCAAAAGTTAAAACAAACCTTAGTCGGTTTTAATGCCGATGCCAGTCAAATGCAGTACATTGATTTAAATTTGATGGTTATTTTGACTTGGCCTTAAAACATGCCACGCTTGCTGAGGATACCGCACAACAGCAGTATATTTATTGGATGTATCAACCCAAAACAGGTCAATTCCAACGTGCAGCCCAGCTTGAAAAATTAGTCGGTGAGCCATGAATTGATGTGGTGCAACAACAAGTAAGCTTTGGACTTCAGCGCTTTAAAGTCAAAAATGGGCTGTTACACCCTTTAACTGATTAAGTTGGGGGGACATGAAACTGTCATATAAGGGGATTATGCTAGCAAAAAATAGACAGAATTGGCTAGGTGCATGATGGAACACACCAGTACGAGCAGCCTGTTAAAACAACAAGATTTTCCGGATAGCTTTAAATTCTATTTAAAACAGCAGCACAACACCTATGCTGAAGAAATCACTGTTTTACAAGCCTTAGTTCGTCCCCGACTTAAAATTGCAATTGTGACAGAAACATGGCCACCAGAGATTAATGGTGTTGCAAACTCGCTGATGAATTTATGTCTGGGTTTGCAGAAGCGAGGTCATCAAATTTTGTTGATACGTCCTCAACCCAAAGTGAAATGTAAACGGTTTAAACCTGATGCAGAGTGTTGGGTGCATGCTCAGGCGATTCCGAAATATCCCACCTTACAGTTTGGTTGGCCACAGTTTTCTAAAATCTCAAAAGCAGTTGAGGTATTTCAGCCAGATGTTGTGCATATTGTGACAGAGGGACCATTGGGATTTGCGAGTCTAATGGTGGCTAAATCTCAGAATATTCCTGTTTCAAGTGGTTTTCACTCTGCTTTTCAAGAGTTTAGTCGATACTTTGAGTTTCCTTTTTTCGTTAAACCTATCTCAAAGTATTTAACATGGTTTCACAATAAGACAGACGTGACTTGTGTGCCAAGTTTAGATACACAGCATGCTTTAAAACAAATGGGAGTAAGTGGTGAGTTAAGGGTGGTGGGGAGAGGTGTTGATACCCAATTGTTTAATCCGAATAAAAGATCGGAGTTGCTCAGAGATCAATGGGACGCAAATGAGCATACACGAGTACTGATTTCTGTTGGTCGGTTGTCACCTGAAAAGGAAGTAGACCTGATTATTCGGACTTTTTTGAAAATGCAAGGTGAGGTTGAGCATCATACTAAATTGGTTATTGTCGGAGATGGACCAGATCGAGTAAGGCTTGAAGCTCTTGCGAATCATCGCCCTGATATTATTTTTATGGGAAGTTTGACTGGTGATGATTTGGCATGTGCATATGCCAGTGCAGATGTGTTTATCTTTCCAAGTCAAGTTGAAACCTTTGGAAATGTCGCCCTTGAAGCATTGGCAAGTGGCTTGCCTGTGGTGGCTTATGATTATGCATGTGCCAAACTGCATGTTGTGCACAATGAAACGGGATGGCTGATCCCTCTTGGTGATCTAGATATGTTCGAACGAGCAATGACAGCAACATTGAATCAACCCGATTTAAAAATAATGGGTGAGAAAGCGCATCTTGCAGTTGCTGCAACAGGATGGTTGAAACCTGTTATTGATTTTGAGCAAGCGTTATTTTTTGCTGTGCATCGTACTTTATTTCACTAAGTTATCTTGAATTTGTAGATTCTTGTCGCGTGTTTGAGGGTGGTCGGTGAATCAGTCATCTATTCTAATTATGACAAGTATTTAATGAAATCATCATCATAATGAAATGATCCATCTCTAAAGTAAAAGTATGAAAAAAATACAAAAGAGGTGTGATGATGGGAATCATGGACACTGTATTGCCTAGATCGACAACGCAATATGATCACCAGAGGCTAAAATTTAAAAATCAAAACTCCGAACGGGATGTATCGGTGCTTGAGCAATTGGGGCGATCTAGATTAAAAATAGCTGTCGTTACGGAGACATGGCCACCAGAGCTGAATGGTGTTTCATTGTCTTTACTACAGATTTGCAAAGGTCTACAGAAGCTTGGTCACAAAATTCTATTGGTACGACCTTCACAAAAACAAATATGTTCGGAATTTTCTCCGAACCGTGAGTGTTTGGTGAATGGTCAAACCATTCCGAAATATGCCCATATGCAATTTGGCTGGCCACAGTATGGCAAAGTGGCTAAAGCTTTTGATGAATTTCAACCAGATTTGGTGCATATCGTGACGGAAGGACCATTAGGTTTAGCGGTACTTCAGCTCTCAAAAAACAAAAAGATTCCTGTGAGTAGTGGTTTTCATTCTGCTTTTCATGACTTTAGTCGGTTTTATGATCTTGCTTTTATGGTCAAGCCGATTCAGCACTATCTCAAATGGTTTCATAACAATACGCAATTGACCTGTGTGCCAAGTCAGGACTCGGCTGATGCGATACGTAATTTTGGTGTTACATGTCAAGTTGAAGTGATTAAAACTGGGGTGGATGTTGAAAAGTTTTCACCTACTTTTCGAAGTGTACAACTCAGACGACAATGGGATGCTTGTGAGAATACAACTGTGCTGCTTTATGTTGGTCGTGTTTCACCTGAAAAAGAGATTCAGGTGTTAATTGATGCCTATTTAAAACTTAAAACACAAACAACGCGCAGATTTAAGTTGGTCATCGTGGGGGATGGGCCTGATTATTCGCGTTTGGTTCGTCAAAGCAAGCATACCGATATCATCTTTACTGGAAGCTTAAGTGGTACAAATCTTGCTGAATCATTTGCAAGCGCAGATGTATTTGTTTTTGCCAGTCAAGTAGAGACTTTTGGCAATGTAGTGCTTGAAGCGATGGCGAGTGCGTTGCCTGTGGTTGCTTATGATTATGCTTGTGCTAAGCAATATTTAGATGCAGAAACAGCATGGTTAGCGCCATTGGGTGAGCCTGCAACCTTGGTTCAATATATTGTTAATCTGCCCCAAAACAAACGCTTGCATGCAATGGGGATGCAAGCAATGAAAAAAGTACAACAAGTCGGATGGCAACATCCAGTTCAACAACTCGAACATGCATTTTATCGTGTCGTGCAGCAGAAAACGCTCACGGCCTGAACGATAGGAGTAGAGTGAAATGAATTTTAAAAATACCAAAATAAAAATACTCGATCTTGATCTAAGAGGATGTCTCTATTTCAATAATCTATCGCATACACAAAGTATTGCACTCATATTTAAAATTATTAGTCGGCTCGGAGATGGAGTTTTTTGGTACATGATGGTGGCGTTGGTGTGGCTACTGCAAGGACCGCAATACACTATTCAAATTTTATATATTGTTGTTGCTGCTTCGTTAGGTACGCTGATTTATAAAATTTTAAAAACTAAAACAGTACGTCCACGACCATACCAAGTTCACCAAGTTATTCATATTGGAGAAAGACCACTAGATCATTTTAGTTTTCCTTCTGGTCATACATTGCATGCAGTAATGGCAACAATCGTATTGGGTTATGTAGAGCCTGTCTTGCTGATTATGATGATGCCATTTACCATTTTGGTTGCATTGTCGCGCATGGTATTGGGATTGCATTACCCAACTGATGTTTTAGTTGGTGCCTTAATTGGGGCGACGGTTGCGAGTGGTATTATCTTGGCTGCTCCAGTATTGAATATCATATTGTGAGGGTAAGTTGATTGCATGGTAAGGCGTACAAAAGCAATATAATTGTACGTCTTGATTTGCTTTTTGCTAAAATTAAGCCATGAATTTACCAAAGATGATTTAGGAATAAGTATGGGTTTACGTTGGACAGACACCCTTGATATCGCAATTGAACTGTATGAAGCCCATCCAGATGTAGATCCACAATGGATCCGTTTTACTGATCTTCATGCATGGGTTTGTGCGCTTCCAGAGTTCGAAGATGATCCAAACAAATCAACAGAAGGATTGTTAGAAGCAATTCAAATGGCTTGGATTGACGAAGCTCGATAATTCATCGATCGAAAAAAACCATTTTTTTACACGCGAAAAGCAGATAATCGCGCATTATTCGGTATAATGCGCCAAAATTTTCATGTCAATTTGACTAAAGGAGCCAATCATGGCTATTGAACGTACTTTATCTATCGTTAAACCAGATGCAGTTGCTAAAAACCACATCGGTGACATTTTTGCTCGTTTCGAAAAAGCTGGTCTTAAAATCGTTGCGACTAAAATGAAACATTTAACTCAAGCTGAAGCTGAAGGCTTCTATGCTGAGCACAAAGAACGTGGTTTCTTTGCTGACCTCGTTGCGTTCATGACTTCTGGTCCAGTTGTTGTATCAGTTCTTGAAGGTGAAAACGCAGTTCTTGCTCACCGTGACATCCTTGGCGCTACTAACCCTAAAGAAGCTGCTCCAGGTACAATCCGTGCTGACTTCGCTGTAAGCATCGATGAAAACGCTGCTCACGGTTCTGACTCTGTAGCATCTGCTGATCGTGAAGTTAACTACTTCTTCGCTCAAACTGAGATCGCTCCACGTACTCGTTAATTCGCAGTATTCAAACCAGATAAGTGCTATACTGCTTATCTGGTTTTTTTATTTCTGAAAGATTTTATTGCTTGAAAATTGAGCATGTTCTTTTATCCCACATTATGGTTTAGGTAATACTCATGAATTCTGAAGTTGTCGCTTCATCCGTCAATTTAGATGAACAACAGCCCACTACTGTTCAAGTACAGCAGGCTGATACTGTACAGAAAGTGAATTTACTTGGCCTGTCACGTCCGCAAATGGAAAAATTCTTTGAGGATATGGGGGAGAAAAAGTTCCGTGCGGGTCAGGTGATGAAATGGATTCATCAGTTCTTCGTTACTGATTTTGCTGAAATGACTAATATTTCAGGGAAATTACGTGAAAAACTTGAAAAGATTTGTGAAATTAAAGCACCAGAAGTCGTGCATAAAAACTATTCTAAAGATGGAACACGTAAGTGGGTATTCCGTGTAGGTGATGGTGCGGGTTCTTTGGTTGAAACAGTACTGATTCCTGCTGAGGATAAAACGGGTTCGCGTAAAACCTTATGTATTTCATCACAAGTCGGTTGTGCTTTGGACTGTTCGTTCTGTTCAACAGGAAAACAAGGTTTCCAACGCGATTTAACACAGGCTGAAATTATTGGTCAGTTGTGGATGGCGAACTATTCCTATATGGAAGATGTGCCAGTTGCTGAGCGTGAGCGCTCTGTGACCAACGTGGTAATGATGGGTATGGGCGAACCATTATTGAACTATGACGCTGTGCTTAATTCAATGCGTATCATGCTTGATGATTTCGCCTATGGAATGTCTAAACGCCGTGTCACATTGTCAACGTCAGGGGTTGTGCCGAAGATAGATCAATTGGCTCAAGACATCGATGTTGCGCTTGCAATTTCATTGCATGCAACCAATGATGATTTACGTAACGAATTAGTACCAATTAATAAAAAATATCCCTTAGAGCAACTCATTGCAGCGTGTCAGCGTTACATCACTAAAGATGGTAATGAAAGTGCACGTAAGCATGTCACGATTGAATATGTCATGTTAGACGGGGTCAACGATCATCCTGAACATGCACAGCAGATGATTAAGTTGTTAAAAAATTTACCAAGTAAAATTAACTTGATTCCATTTAATCCATTCCCACATGCACCATACGGGCGTTCGAGCCGAAATCGCATCATTTCTTTCCAAAAAACTTTGTCTGATGCTGGTTTTGTGTGTACGATTCGTCAGACACGTGGGGATGATATTGACGCAGCTTGTGGTCAATTGGTTGGTCAAGTGGCTGACCGTACTCGTCGTGCAGAACAATGGAAGAAAAAAGTGCTAGAACGTAATGAAATTATGCGTTCACAAGGCTAGTTGTATCATTTAGATGTGAATGATTAAAAAGAGGGAGGCATCATTTGAGCAAGCCGATGTATAAAAAAATAGTCATGACGATGACAGTCGCTTTATCTGGATTGCTTTTCTTTGGATGCCAAACTACCAGTGGCGATACGAGCAAAAAGGATCCTGAGAAATCAGTGAAAGTTCGTACCCAAATGGCGGCTGAATATATTCGGAATGGGAATTTAGATGCTGCCAAACGTGTGCTTGATCAGGCATTAGAGGTTAATTCGCGCGATTCAACTGCAAATATGATGATGGGGGTGTTGCTTCAGCAAGAAGGAAGTGACATCAACATGCAACGTGCAGATCATTATTTTTCTCGTGCTATTTCAATTGATCCTAAAAATGCGCAAGCACGTAACAACTATGGTACGTATTTGTATCAAGTGAAACGATATAATGATGCTGTTAAACAGCTTTCAATTGCAGGCGCAACGCTTGGATATGACCAACGTCATCGTGCATTAGAAAACCTTGGACGGATTTATCTCATTCTAGGGGATATACCGAATGCTGAAAAAACGTTCAAACAAGCACTGCAAGTCAATCGTGACTCGACTGTTTCAATGATAGAGTTAGCAGAGATATTTTATCTGCAAAAGAATAATATTGCCGCGCGTCAGCTATATGAGCAATTTGTACTCAAAGTTGGCCAGCAAAATCAAGGTGCGCGAGCACTCTGGATTGGTTTACGTATCGCACGTGCCAATGGTGATAGAACGGGAATGTATGTGCTGGTGAATCAGTTGCGTACTTTATTTCCAAATAGTCAAGAATTTCAACGTTATTTGCAATTACAGTTCAATACTGAGGCCGTATGGAAGTAAATCCTAATTCACAGCAACCTACTGGTTCAAACGTAGCACCTAATGCTTTAGGAAATATTCAACGCCCTGGCGAGTATTTGCGTCAAATCCGTATTTCTCAACAACGTGATCTGGTCAAAGTTGCTGGTGATTTGAAAATGCCAGTAAAAACGCTTGAAGCGTTAGAGCAAGACGAATACAAATCGTTGCCAGAAGCGACTTTCATTAAGGGATATTATCGTTCGTATGCGAAGTATCTCAAAGTTGATGCCTCTGCTTTGATTCAACGTTTTGATGAAATCTATCAAAATGATACAGGTTTACTGCCAAATCATGCTTTGAACAATTCTCCAATTAAAATTATGGGGAAACTTCCTGGCTCGAAAAGCGTACGTAATCGCAAGTGGATTAAACGCATCGTGATTGCGTTAATTATTTTGGGCGTGGCTTGGCTATTAATCTCCGCAATCCAAAAATGGGCTGCTAAAGGTGATTCGTTAAACACTGATACGAATCAATCCAACAATGTCCAAATTCTGACCTTAAACAATGGTACAGGCACGACTGAAGCAGTATCAGGCGATACGATGAATCTCAGTTTTAGCCGCCCTACATCAGTACACATTGTGGACAGTACGGGTAAAGTTTTAGCAACTGGACGCCAATCAACTGCGATTAGTTTGAATGGACAGTCTCCATTCCAAATTCGATTAGATGATGCTCAAGCCGTTTCATTAAGTTTAAATAATGAAAATATTTCATTGTCACCATATACCGTAAACGGAAAAGCTGAATTCCGTTTATCACGTTAATGGGTTAAAGGTAAAACGATGATCGAGAATCCGATTCGACGCAAACCAACACGTAAAATTCGCGTAGGTTCTGTGTATGTGGGGGGCGATGCGCCAATCAGTATTCAAAGCATGACCAATACTGAAACTTGTGATGTAGCTGCAACAGTTGCACAAATTCAACGTTGTGTGGATGCTGGCGCAGATATTATGCGTGTGTCTGTACCGAGTATGGAAGCCGCTGCTGCTTTTGGAGAAATCCGTAAACAAGTGCAAGTTCCACTCGTTGCCGATATCCATTTTGACTATAAAATTGCTTTGGCTGTTGCAGATTTGGGTGCAGATTGTCTGCGTATCAACCCAGGGAATATCGGTTCAGAAGCAAAAATTCGCGAAGTGGTTGCTGCGGCTCGTCACAACGATATTTCAATGCGAATTGGTGTCAATGCAGGCTCTCTCGAAAAAGATATTCAAAAGAAATATGGGGAGCCAACAGGTCAAGCTTTGCTTGAGTCAGCAATGCGTCATATTGATATTTTAGATCGTTTGGATTTCCAAGAGTTTAAAGTGTCAGTGAAAGCATCGAATGTCTTTTTGACGATGGATGCTTATCGCTTGTTGTCACAACAAATTGACAACCCGTTACATTTAGGAGTGACTGAAGCTGGAATTTACCGTACTGGTTCGGTGAAGTCGGCAATTGCACTGGGCGGATTGTTAATGGAAGGCATTGGCGACACCATGCGAATTTCATTAGCAGCGGAACCTGAGGAAGAAATCAAAATTGGTTTTGATATTCTTAAATCTTTGGGCTTGCGTTCAAATGGTATTAACTTTATTGCTTGCCCAAGTTGTTCACGTCAAGAATTCAATGTCATTAAAGTGATGCAAATGCTTGAAGAGCGTTTGGAAGATGTACGTACTCCAATGGATGTTTCTGTCATCGGGTGTAAAGTCAACGGTCCTGGTGAAGCTAAAGAAGCTGATATTGGTGTAGTGGGTGCAAGTCCACGTTCACTGGTGTATCGTAATGGTGAAAAGAGTCATTTAATTGACACAAATCAATTGGTTGATGAAATCGAAAATATGGTTCGTCAACGTGTTAACGAGCTTGAAAAAGCTAAATCAAAAGAGATTATTCGCACAGGTTTTTCTGAGTAGATCATGAGTTCAATCGTCGCAATCAAAGGTTTTAATGACATTCTCCCAACGCAAACCCCAGCTTGGAGACGTCTTGAACAGCATCTGTCTGGTTTGATGGATGCCTATGGCTATCAACAAATTCGTTTGCCGATGGTTGAACAGACAAACTTGTTCAAGCGTTCTATTGGTGATGCAACGGATATCGTTGAAAAAGAGATGTATACGTTCTTAGATAAAGGTAATCCTCCTGAGTCTTTGACCTTACGTCCTGAAGGTACTGCGGGTTGTGTACGTGCTATGCTCGAACATAATTTGCTTCGTGGTGCGACACCGCGTGTTTGGTATATTGGACCGATGTTCCGTTATGAAAAACCGCAAAAAGGTCGTTACCGTCAATTTCATCAATTTGGTGTGGAAACGTTTGGTGTTGCAACTCCTGATCAAGATGCTGAACTGATTTTGATGACTGCGCGTCTGTGGAAACGGATGGGTGTTGCGGACAAAGTTCAATTAGAGCTCAATACTTTAGGTGAGTCAGATGAGCGTGCAGCTTATCGCGCAGCCTTGGTTGAGTTTTTAGAATCACATAAGTCAGATTTAGATGAAGATTCGCAGCGTCGTTTAACGACGAATCCACTGCGTATTTTGGACTCTAAAGATGCAAAAACTCAAAGCATTTTAGAAAATGCGCCTAAACTTCATGACTTTATGGGTGAAGAGACGCTGGCACATTTCCAACAATTACAGCAATATCTAACCGATGCAGGTATTTCATTTGTCATTAACCAAAAGTTGGTTCGTGGCTTGGATTACTATAATAAAACTGTATTTGAATGGACGACGACACATCTGGGTTCACAGGGTACGGTTTGTGCTGGTGGTCGTTATGATGGTTTAGTGGGTCAGTTAAAAGGTAAACCAGATCAATCGGTTCCTGCGGTTGGTTTTGCAATGGGTATTGAGCGTTTATTGCTTCTTTTAGAACAAGTAGAAGACAATATACCAGTACGTGATTGTGAAGTATTTTTACTTGCAGATCCTGCGACGCAAGGTAAAGCTTTAGTTTTGGCTGAGCAAATTCGAGATCAACTTGAAGCTGCAAGTAGTTCAGTGCGTCTGAAAGTTGGCTCTCAAGGCTCGATGAAAAGTCAAATGAAAAAAGCGGATCAGTCTGGTGCAATTTATGCCTTAATCTTTGGTGAGCGTGAAGCTGAGGTGCAACAACTTTCAGTCAAAGAGTTGGCTACAGCAGAGCAGACACAAGTAGCGGTCAATGACATTGTGCCGTTCATCATTGATAAACTATCTTCAAAATAAATTTAAGAACATAAGGAAAGGGCGATCATATGAGCGCAATGACTGACGAAGAACAACTGCATACAGCAAAGTCGTTTTTTAAGAAATATGGATCGGCGTTGATTACGCTGATTCTTCTTGCCCTGATCGCCTTTTTCGGATGGGAATATTGGAAGAAGAAAAACGTAGCAGAAGATCAAATACAGACTGCTAAAGTACAGCTCTTAGTTGATGAAGCGAAAGCTGCAACAACTGATCCTAAAGTAGCGACTGCTTTGGATGGAACTGCAGAAAAAATTGTAAAAGAAAATCCTGATTCGATTCATGCGGTTCAAACGCAATTTGTAATGGCAAAATTGGCTTATGATCAAGAGAATTATGCCAAAGCTGAACGTGAATTGAAAAAAATTGAAAATGCTCAAATCAAAGATGAAGGTTTACAACACATCATTAAGCTTCGTTTAGCAGATGCTCAACTGGCACAAAAAAAATATGATGAGGCTTTAAAAACATTGTCTGGTTTGACTTTGCCCGCTTTCAAAACAACTGTAGATGAAGCACGTGGCGATATTTATATTGCTAAGAATGATATTGAAAATGCGAAAAAAGCTTATCAGAGCGCGTGGGATAACTTAATTGCAACTAAACAAGAACGCCAAATCTTACAAATTAAACTCGAAAGTGTTGGCATATTAGTAGAAGATCCTGAAATTGAGCGCCCAATTTTAGATATACAAACGGATGAGTCTTAATGGATAGAAAGTATAAAATTTCTTTTGTTCTAGCGACATTGTCGTGTGCACTAATGGCGTGTACAAGCAATACGGTGAAAGAAGAAAAGGTGAAACCTAATCCGTTGCCTAAAATTCAGCAATCGGTGAGCTTAGCACCTATTTTTTCACATAATGTTTCAGCGACGGATACTGCTGATCCATTGCGTTTGAGAATGGCGAATGATCAAGGTGTTTTATACTTTTTAGATCCTAAGGGACAGGTTTCTGCATATCAAGGTAAGCAGCGTGTCTGGGAAAAACAAGTTACCAAGCTTGGTTTAAGTTCAGGTGTTGAAGCGGCCAATGGGTTAGTGATTGTCGGCAACAAGAAAGGTCAACTGTTTGCTCTCGATCAAAAAACGGGTGATATCCGTTGGACTGCGCAATTAAGTGGTGCAATTTTGAGTGCGGCGCTTATTCAGACTGGTCGAGTGATCGTTGTTGCAAATGACGGTACGGTGTTTGGTCTGGATGAAAAAACAGGTCAACAAGTGTGGACCTATCGTATGCCAAACGAACAATTGAGCTTACGCGGTCAAGCTTCACCTGTGCGCTTAGACCCACGAACAGTGTTAGTGGCCTCGTCAAATGCATACGTGTACGCAATTGATAGTCTCACTGGAACTTTGCGCATGCAAAGACGTGTGGCAGTCAGCGATGGTCGTTCTGATATACAGCGTTTAGTTGATGTGGATGCAGATCCAATCGTTGCAGGACAATTGGTTGTAACCACTAGCTATCAAGGCCAAGTCACTGTACTAGATCTAGTTTCGCAACGTGTGATTTGGAGTGAAGATGCAAGCAGTATTAACCGTGCTGAAGTTGCAGGTCGCCAAGTCTTCGTCACGCAAACAGATGGTAAAATTGTATCGTTTGATCTGGTGACGGGTCAGCCGTTATGGACTAATGATCAATTGCTTAACCGTCAATTAAGCAACCCCGTAATGTTGGGTCAGTATTTAGTGGTAGGTGATTATGAGGGGGTACTCCACCTTGTAGATCCTAAAAATGGTCAACTTGTTGGTCGCGAAAAAACGCGTGGTGAAGTACGTTCGTTACGTGTAGTGAACAATCAGCTTTACTCAGTGACACGTACAGGCGCACTTACAATTTGGCAGAATCGTTAATTTTTTCTCTGCTTATGGTAAACTAGTCGCTGAATACATATTTTAAGTTCGGGGTGTTGAATTTTCAGACCCCGACATTTTTATTTTTAAGTAGATGATTCGTCTAACTTCTTCCACAGTTTCTGATGTTCAGTCCAATTGAGTTGGCTGATCTTGTTAAAGGTTAATCTATGAAACCCGTTATTGCGCTCATTGGTCGTCCGAACGTCGGAAAATCAACGCTGTTTAACCAGATTACCAAAAGTCGTGACGCGCTTGTTGCAGACTTTGCCGGTCTTACTCGTGACCGTAAATATGGTGATGCAGTATACCAAAATAAATCATTTATCGTTGTAGATACTGGCGGTATCGGTGAAAACGAAGGTGGGATCGACTCTTACATGGCAGAGCAGTCTAAAACTGCGATTCATGAAGCAGATATGATTATCTTTGTTGTCGATGCGCGTGCAGGTCTTCTAGCATCTGATGAACAGATTGCGCGTGAGTTACGTACACTCGGTAAAAAAGTATTTTTAGTTGCCAACAAAGTTGATGGTGTTCATGCAGAGGCAGCATTGGTTGAGTTCTTTAAGTTGGGTATGGGTGAACCGATGCAAGTGGCTGCAAGCCATGGGCGTGGTGTTCAACAAATGCTCGAAGAAGTACTTGAAGATGTACCAGAAGATGACCTAAGTGAACAGCGTGATGAAGATACTGGGCTCCGTCTAGCGATTATCGGTCGTCCGAACGTAGGTAAGTCAACATTAGTTAATCGCCTGTTAGGTGAAGAACGTGTCGTTGCTTTTGACCAGCCTGGTACTACACGTGACTCAATTTACATCCCATTTGAGCGTGATGGTCGAAAATATACGCTCATTGACACTGCTGGTGTTCGTCGTAAAGGCAAAGTGGATGAAATGATTGAGAAATTCTCAATCGTAAAGACTTTACAAGCAATGAAAGATGCCAACGTTGTTGTTGTTGTTGTTGATGCGCGTGAAGGTATTGTTGAGCAAGACTTGCATTTGATTGGATATGCGATTGAAGCTGGTCGTGCGATGGTGATTGCCATCAATAAATGGGACAATATGTCAGAATATGATCGCAAACAATGTAAATTGGATGTTGAGCGTCGTTTTGACTTTATTCCATGGGCAAAAATCCATTTAATTTCTGCTTTGCATGGTACAGGTGTGGGTGAGCTTTATCCTTCAATTCATCGTGCATATGAATCTTCACGTTTGAAAGTATCTCCAGCGAAAATCACTGAGATCTTAAAAGATGCAACAGACGCGCATCATCCACCTAAAGTTCAAGGTCGTGCAATTAAAATGCGTTATGCGCATATTGGTGGTCAAAACCCGCCTACGATTGTGATTCACGGTAATAAAGTTGATAAAACACCAGCTGACTATCGTCGTTACTTGGAAAACGTGTTCCGTAAAGTGTATAAACTTGAAGGTACACCTGTAAAAATTGAATTCAAAACTTCAGAAAACCCATTTGAAGGTCGTAAATCTCAAATTGATGAACGTACTGCGGCTCGAAAACGTCGTTATGTACAGAAGTTTAAGAAAGCCGAGAAGAAGTTCAAACGCGGTTAATCAATTGTAAATTCAGTTCAGAAAGCCCAAATGTGAAGTTTGGGCTTTTTTTATGATGCGAATAAATTAAGATAAATGGAATCATTGAGAACCCTATTATGACCCGTCATATTCAAATTGATATTTCAAAAATTTCTTCTTTTTTTCAAGTTCCTGAAAATCTCACACGCACAGAAGAAATTAGTCTTAGAAAAAACATGATTTACCAATATCGCAACAGCTTACTAGGAAGTAAATTAAATAAAACAATAAAAAATGAGGATATTGACCAAACGAAAGATGGAAAACCTTTTTTGAGGGAATTATCAAACTTTGAGTTTAACCATAGTCATAGTCAACATTATTATGCTTTAGCTACATCACAGCATATTCGAGATTTAGGTGTGGATATTGAGGAGCTGAATCGATCAATTCGATTCGAAGCCTTAGCCAAACATGCATTTCATCCACAGGAATATGCGACATGGGCAGAATTGGATTTTGATACTCGCTATTGGTTTAAAGTCTGGACCATTAAGGAAGCAATTCTGAAGGCACATGGGATGGGAATCCGCATGAGCTTAAACGAGTTGAATACCAATGCCCATATCACACATATGGGTGGGATTTGTGAGCATCCAGTCTTGGGGGTATTTGCGTATCAGAATTTTGAAATCATGGATTGTATGCTGACAGTCGCATGGCGAAGTGAATATTCTTGCCGTGGTTTTGCAATTCCTCAAATTCAAATCACTCAACATTAAAAAAGCCCATCATTTGATGGGCTTTTTTGTACTGAATGTTTATTGAGGAATTTCTTCTTCCTCTTCAAATTCAGGTTTTACTTGAACAATAAAGTCTTGGCGGTTCAGACCACGCCACAATGCAAATGCAGTACCGATATAAATCGAAGAATATGTTCCGACAAAAACACCGACAAACATTGCAATCGAGAACCATTTCAAACCATCACCGCCCATGATCATCATAGCAACGACCACAAGCAATAGCGTCATCGAAGTGTGGATGGTACGACGTAAGGTTTCAGTCAATGCAATATTGATGATCTCAAGAGGTTCTGCCCCACGAATTTTACGAAAGTTCTCACGAATACGATCCGAGACAACAATATTATCGTTTAATGAGAAACCAATAATCGCTAGAAGAGCAGCTAAAACGGTTAGGTCAAAAGGCCATTGCATGAGGGCGAAAATCCCAAGTGTTACCACAATATCGTGGAACAGAGAGAGTACGGCACCCATCGCCAACTTGAATTCGAAGCGAATCGTCACATAAATCAGCATGATAATCAGTGCCAAAGCCACAGCACCTGCTGATTTAATGTAAAGTTCGTTTCCGACTTGACCACCAACAACATCTACCTTAGGTACAGTCACGGTATTATTGTCTAGCTGAACTGCGGTGGTAATTGCTTTGGTTAGATCTTCCGCTTCAAGGTCTTCTTGTACGGGCATACGAACCATTAAATCTCGTTCAGAACCTAAGGTTTGAACAACAGCATCATTAAAACCCGCATCACTTAATGCTTGCGTCACTTCAGAGGGTTTTACAGGATTG
Source organism: Acinetobacter sp. 24-47-67 (assembly GCF_056779735.1). NCBI lineage: Bacteria > Pseudomonadati > Pseudomonadota > Gammaproteobacteria > Moraxellales > Moraxellaceae > Acinetobacter > Acinetobacter sp. 24-47-67. The sequence continues at coordinate 117,221 of NZ_JBWYIK010000008.1, read as the reverse complement.
GCATAATTCAATTCAGCTGCAACACCGCCAGTAAAGTCTAATCCTAAATTCAGACCTTTAGTCGCGATAAAGAAGATACTTGCAATAGTCAGGATGATTGAAAGCCAAGCTGCTGGCTTTGCAATCTTCATGAAAGGAATTACGCGTTCGTTGTCTGGACGGCCGTATTGTTTTGATTCGAGTTGAGTATTTTCAGTCATGATAGATCTCCTAAATGCTCAACTTTTTCAAGTTACGTTTTTTACCGTAAATGATCTGTACAATTGCACGGGTTACTGTAATCGCAGTAAACATCGAGCAAACAATACCAATCATGAGTGTCACGGCAAATCCTTTGATCGGACCAGTACCAATGGCAAAGAGGATAAATGCAACAAGGAATGTGGTTAAGTTCGAGTCAAAGATGGTGTTATAAGCTCGATCATAACCTGCAACAATCGCCTGTTTAGGCGACGCTCCCCATTTGATTTCCTCGCGTATTCGTTCGCAAATTAGAACGTTTGCATCCACCGCCATACCGATGGTAATAACGATACCTGCAATACCTGGCAGCGTTAATGAAGCACCGATCCAAGACATAACCGTCAAGATCATGGCTAAGTTGAATACTAGAGCGAAGTTCGCAATGACACCGAATAAGCGGAAGAATACCACCATCCAAATTGCGACCAAGATGAATCCAATTTGAGTGGATAGTACACCCTTATCGATGTTTTCTTGACCTAAGCTTGGACCGATAACACGCTCTTCAACAAAGTACATTGGCGCAGCGAGCGCACCTGCACGAAGCATTAAAGCTAGCTCAGCTGCTTCTTGAGGTGAATCTAAACCAGTAATACGGAACTGTGAACCCAGTACTGCTTGAATATTTGCTGCATTAATGACGACAGATTCAGTATATGGTGTGCGTACTTCAGTTTGTGCACCTGTTTCAGAATCTTCAACGTAACTGATACGTTGTTTATTCTCAATGAACAGTACCGCCATACGCTTACCAACAGCGCTACGAGTCGCATCTGACATTAACTTACCACCTGCATTATCAAGGGTAATGTTAACTTCTGCTGTACCACTATCTTGTCCAAAGCCTGAAGAAGCATTTTGTACACGCTCACCCGTCAGAATACGATTACGGTTAAGTAAAAGTTCACGACCACTGTCTAAAGACTCATAGGCGAATACTTCTGTCCCTGGAGGTAAGGGTTGACCATTATATTTCCCTGAATAAGGATCAATATATTGATCATTTAGATCAGACACCAAACGGAATTCTAAGTTTGCTGTACGACCTAAGATACGTTTTGCTTCAGCTGTGTCTTGGACACCTGGTAATTCAACCACAATACGGTTGCTACCTTGGGTTTGAACCAATGCTTCTGCAACACCAAGTTCATTAATACGATTGCGAAGTGTTGTTAAGTTTTGATCTAACGCATATGACTGAATTTCTTGCTTCGTGGTGTCTGTATAGGTTAAACGAAGACTGGCACCATTTTCAGTTGCAAGTGCTTGTTGAGTATATTTATTGCCGTTACGACGAAGTTGATCCATCGCTGCTGCACGATCTTCATTGTTAGCAAATTGAACAGTGATCGCATTGTTATTCAATGAAAGACTATTGAATTTGATCTTGTTCTCACGGAATTCGCGTCGCAAATCAGCAGCCGAAGTTTCCATACGCTGCGCAATAGCTTTGTCCATATCCACCTCAAGGAGGAAGTGGACACCACCACGCAAATCAAGACCAAGTTTCATTGGTCGTGCACCGATTTTCTGTAACCATTCAGGTGTTGTTGGTGCGAGGTTTAATGCAACAACATAGTTTTCACCCAGACCTTCACGTAGGATATCTTTTGCTTTTAATTGGGCTTCAGAACTGTCTAAACGTAGAAGGGCAGCATTTTGAGTAAAGCTGTTATTGTGGGACTGGATATTGTTGCTTTTTAATAGTTGCTCTGCTTTTTGAATCACTGTGTCATCAATGACAGAACCAGCTTTTGCACCAGAAATTTGGACAGCTGGTTCATCAGGATACAAACTTGGCAGGGCATATAATGTACTCACGACTAGTACAACTAGAATGAGTAAATATTTCCATGCTGGGTAACGCATTCGCTTTCTTCTTAAAATGAAAAAAGTCGTGCAGCTGCACGACTATTTTATAATTAAAGGTTATTTAGTGTGCCTTCAGGTAATACTGAAATCACGCTTGCACGCTGAATTTTAACTTCGTTGCCACGGTTTAATTCAACCACAGCGAAATCACCTTCGAGTTTAGTAATACGGCCCATTAAACCGCCTGCAAAAACGATTTCGCTGCCAACGCCTAAGCTCTCAACCAAAGTGCGATGTTCTTTCGCACGTTTTGCTTGAGGACGCCAAATTAAGAAGTAGAAAATTGCAATGAATACTGCAATCATCAATAAGTTAGCAACTAAGCTTGGTTGTTGTGCAGCTTCACCAGCTGCGTGTGCAGTCGAAATAAAAAGGCTCATTTCATTTTCCTAAACTAAAAATATCAAAAAAGATGATAAAAAATCGGCTTGTTCAGCAATTTACATTGTCTTTTTGCTCAGCGCAAATACTGATGTATTAATCTTGCGGACAAGGGGGTACTTCAAGCCCACGGCGTGCATAAAAATCGTGAACAAAATCATCAAATGTTCCGTTATCTAATGCATCACGCATCATTTCTGCTAAACGCAAGTAATAACGAAGGTTATGAATTGTGCCAAGCATTGATGCAAGCATCTCACCACATTTTTCTAAATGGTATAGATACGAACGGGTAAAGTTGGTACAGGTGTAACAATCGCAATGCGGATCAAGTGGGCTTTGATCATGGCGGTATTTCGCATTTCGTATACGCACTAAACCGTCCGTAACAAAATAATGTCCATTACGTGCGTTACGAGTTGGCATTACACAGTCAAACATGTCTACACCACGACGAACAGCTTCAACGATGTCTTCTGGTTTGCCAACACCCATTAAATAACGTGGTTTATCCGCAGGCATTTGCTCTGGAAGATAATCAAGGACTTTGATCATCTCTTCTTTTGGCTCGCCTACAGAAAGACCGCCAATCGCATAACCATCAAAACCGATTTCTTTTAATCCATTTAGTGATTCTTGGCGGAGGTCTTCATACATGCCGCCTTGAATAATACCAAACAGAGCATTGCGGTTTTTTAACACATCATGATGTTGAGCCTTACAACGCTTTGCCCAACGCAATGAAAGTTGTAGAGATTTCTGAGCTTCTTCGTGAGTCGCTGGATAGGGTGTACATTCATCAAAAATCATCACGATATCTGAATTCAATGTATGTTGAATATCCATCGAAATTTCAGGAGAAAGAAAGACTTTAGAGCCATCAATTGGAGAGCGGAATGTTACGCCGTCTTCTTTGATACTACGCATTGCGCCTAAGCTAAATACTTGGAAGCCACCAGAGTCAGTCAAAATTGGTTTATTCCATTTCATAAAACCATGTAGACCACCGTGCTCACGAATGACATCTAGGCCAGGGCGTAGATATAAATGAAAGGTATTCCCTAAAATGACCTGTGATTTAATTTCTTCAATATCACGTGGGAGCATGCCTTTAACAGTGCCGTAAGTTCCGACAGGCATAAACATCGGTGTTTCAACGACACCATGTTCCAAGGTTAAGCGTCCGCGTCGAGCGCGACCAGACTGACCTAATTTTTCAAACTTCATAAATTGTCCAAATCGAGGCGAAAAAACAGTTCGCTGATTGATAGCGATAAAGCGCTCTATTTTCCTAGATTCGCGCAGTTTATGCTAGAAAAATTACATTATTCTTAACGACTTGGATTTTTGTTTATGAAAAATTACAAGAGATTCATGATCTTGCTAAACAATGAAGATATCTGCTTATTTTTCGACCAGCTATACAGTTTTTAGCGTACCTTAATATGAATAAATAGTAATGGATAAACAACGTGATTCTCTAAGATATTGCCACTTTTTAAGGTGGAATCCTTATTTGAAATTAGGGCGATAATCAAAATTTTGTTGAGCTTGATGATCTGTAAATGGGCGAATAGGTTTCTTTGCGAGGCTGATACTGTTGATTAAGTTATTTGGAAAAATTTGAATCAAGTTATTAAACTCTTCGACATTTCGATTGAATATTGAAATTGCAGCACTGACATTTTCATTTTGCTCTTGAATGTCATGCATCATTTGGTTGTAAAGCTGATCAGCTTTGAGATCTGGATAATTCTCAACAACCACATTTAAACTTTTCATTAACGACTGACTTAGCGCTTCAATATGCTGAAGCTGAGCTACATCAGTTGATTGTGTATTGAGATTTAGGATTTGTTGGCGTAAGGCTGTGATATTTTCTAATGTTGATTTTTCAAACTCAGTGTATTGAGATAAATTTTGCTCAAGATGCTCTAATGTTTTAATTTTCTGACGTTCAAAATTTGCGACATCTGACCAAGCACGCTGAGAAGCATTCAAATATCGAACGATATTATTTCGAACCCATATTCCCCAAACAATAATCAAAACAAAGATGGAAAGAAAAATGAATAAGCCCACACGCATTACCTAATATGATCGTTATTATGCAACTAAGTTTAGCATGCTCTGTTTGAGTTGTTGATAATTTGGCATGGTTAATGTTCTTAAGTAACCGCGCAAAGTGGATATATTTTTAAGGTCTTTGATTTCAAGCTTGTGCGTGACTTCAAATAAATCGCGCTCTCCCAAATAGCACATGATTTGGTCATGAGGGTGGAAAATTAAGTCGCCCTGGTGAAGTCGATAAAATTCAATTAGTTTGAGTGTGGTTGATGGCGTCATGATCTTTGCGAGTTGTAAGCGGTCTGTACCGTAAATCTGAACTTTTTTACGTAGCTCTAAATCGCTGCTCTCCCAGTGCTCTGTATATGGTGCTGTGAACCTTTTCTTTCTACTGGTTGTCGCTAATCCTAGTGGTGATATATCAAATACAAATACGCCCCAACGATGACGTTCAATTTTTTTTAATTTTTGTGGTGTTTTGTTTTGCTCAGGCAGATTGATTTCATCAATAAATCGGTAATGAAAAAGCATAACAGGAAAATCTTGATTTTGCGCGTTTTTCCACGTGGTGGAGGCAAACTTTAAAATATCATTGGCATGGTTACCTTGGTTAAACAAAGGAAATTTTTGCCTTAGCTGACTTATGATCAAGGTGTTATGTCTATTTGTTCCAAGGTGTGATGGCGTTGAATAAGCTTCTATACCGAATTTAAAACCAATCATTCGCTCTTCAAGAAATGAAATCACTTCATGAATAGGTTTATTCGGTTCATAAATTATATATGCAATCAGGATAAGTATCGCCGATGCGCTATATGCCATCCATTTTAATGTGTCAAAAATAGGAAAGAGCGAAAAAACACTGAATATGATGGCAAGCGTAACTAAAAATTTAGGTATGCCATTGTGAAAAAAGAGTTGGGTATTCGAACCCCATGGATGTAATCCTTGCAGGATGTCATCAGAATGTTGAGCAGAACGTCCAAGAGCCCAAAGCCGATCAACACTGGCCATAATTTGCTTGTTCTTTCGGGTGCGAAGGTGAAGCAGTTGCTGAACAGAATCAATCGGCATAGATCAGATCCTAATCTTTTGCTTGGTCAATCAACATTGCGTCACCATAACTAAAGAAACGATAGCGTTCTTTTACAGCATGTTGATACGCATTCAAAATATAATCACGATTGGACAGGGCTGAAACAAGCATTAATAATGTTGATTCTGGAAGGTGGAAGTTAGTAATCAAACGATCTACTACTTTAAATTCATAACCAGGATAAATAAAAATCTGAGTATCACCAGTCCAGCCCTTCAGTTCGCCACCATTGGCTTGAGCCGCGCTTTCTGTTGCGCGTGTTGCAGTCGTTCCGACGGCAATCACTTTATTACCTCGATCTTTAGTGGCTTTAATCAACGCCATAGCTTCATCGCTGACTTGGCACCATTCACTGTGCATGATGTGATTTTCGATATCGGTTGTACGTACTGGTAAAAATGTACCTGCACCTACATGTAAAGTGACAAATGTCTTGTTTACACCTTTATCTTCAAGTTTTTTTAATAGTTGTTCATCGAAATGCAGAGATGCCGTTGGAGCAGCAACGCTGGCAATTTTTGTAGGATCATTGAATACGGTTTGATAACGTACAGTATCAATATCTTCTGCTTCTCGGTTGAAGTAAGGTGGAATAGGCAATGCACCATACTGATCCAATACATCTAAGATTGGTTTGGAAAATTCCACCACATAGAGATTTTCATGGCGCCCTTGAACCGTAACTTTAACCTCATCTGATCCGACAAAAAGCTCAGCACCTGGTTTTGGTGAGTTACTTGCTTTGATATGGCAATGAGCAATAAATTGATCAAGCATTCTTTCAACCAGAACCTCAATCGCACCACCCGAAGCACGCTTACCTTTCAAGCGAGCTTTCATTACCTTAGTATCATTGAGAACTAATAAATCACCTTCATTAAACAGGTCTAAAATATCGGTAAATTGGTGATCGTCATATTGACCATCGGCTTTAAGATGAAGTAAGCGAGAAGCGCTTCGCTCTTCAAGAGGGTAACGGGCAATAAGTTCGTCAGGGAGTTCAAAGTTAAAATCAGAAAGTTGCATAAGAATATAAAAATGGAATCAGCAAAAATTTTGGCATTAGTATATGCTTTTTTTGCCCAGTTCGAGTTGAGTTTGGTGGTTAAAAAAGCATAATGCATGCTATTGATTTAAAAATAGGCGCTTGAGTCAGGTTTTGCATTGACAAAGAAAAGAAAAACGATATTATACCGAACACAACCTTTCCCGAGGTGGTGAAATTGGTAGACGCGGCGGACTCAAAATCCGCTGTCAGAGATGACGTGTCGGTTCGAGTCCGACCCTCGGGACCAAACACTTAAAGGCCTTCAAGCATATTCAGACTTGAGGGCCTTTTTATTTGTTTTAAATAAATTAAGGAATTTTAAAATTTCAAATGAAGATTTGATGAATAATATAAGATAAGGATTGAGTAAATTTTATTTTAATAATAAATAGTTATGGTTTATTCAATCGATCTTCACTAGACGCTTACGTTTTATAAAGTATGACTCATGCTTTAGCTAGATATTCAGTCCTCAAAAATGCACTTTCTTAATATTTGAGAATGTATTAGTCTTGATGAAATAAGGTTTCATTTCTTTACTGTGAAATGAAAAAATAAAATGTAATCGATCATTATTCCCCTTTACTCCATGGCAGGATGTAGACATGAAAATAGAATTTATAGATGTCGATCAAGCTGATCAGCTCAGTGCCTGCAAAATGTCTCTTTTACTCGGTGTATCAACGCCAAAAAATCAACTTGAGAGTTTTTTAAGATTTGCGCGTGGCATTTTAAATGCGGAGTCAGCAATCTTAGCTTTTCATGATGAACCATATGTGTGGCATTCTTCTCCAAATGGATTTAAAGCTTTTAATGCCAATAAAAAAGCAAAATTATTACCATATTTCGCGGGTCAAACTTCGATCAGTCGTGATCATCCTAATTATTCATCTTTTTCAGCACATATTCATCAACTCGGAGTTGATCACGAGCGAATTATAGCCATTGATTTAAAAGTGAATGATGATTTTTCAATTGGTCAAGTGATTTTATTTGATAATCAGCACCAACCTTTTGATGATCAAAATTTAGAACTGGTTTATGATTTCTCAATGAGCTTAATTCGTATATTAGAGCTTCATTCGGATTATGCGGAACTCAAAGAATTATATGAACAACAATCGGCGCTTAATTTCAGTAAAACAAAATTCTTTCAAATCATTGCACACGATTTACGCGCACCATTTCATGGCTTATTAGGTTTTTCTGATGTATTGGCCAATGAGCGTGAAAGTTTGGATGAGGACAGTGTACAGAATATCGCTGAGTATCTACATGATACCGCTCAATCGACTTATAACTTATTGGAAAGCCTATTAAATTGGGCAATGGCTGAAGGTGGGAGATTTGTCTATCACCCTATTCAGTTTGAGCTTAAACAGGTGACAAAAATCGTTTTTGATGTTTTAAACACGTTGGCTGTGAAAAAAAATATTCAATTAATTGAAAGTGTGCCGCAAGAGTTAAAAGTCTTTGCCGACATTAATATGATCACATCAGTGATTCAAAACTTGGTATCCAATGCTTTGAAGTTTACTCATGTGGATGGAACTGGAAAAGTTTATATCGAAGCATCAAAATGCGATCAAGGTGTCGAAATTGCCATTCGAGATACAGGTTTAGGTATGACACCACAGCAAATTGAGAAGCTTTTTCAACCGGATTTGAAGGTATCTATTCGTGGTACATCTGGTGAAAAAGGTGCTGGTTTAGGTTTGGTGTTATGTAAAAGATTTGTTGATTTGAATCATGGTGAAATTTGTGTCAGTTCTCAACAAGGTCAAGGTACGACTTTTAAAGTCATATTACCTGAAGCAGACACTCATGCAGCGTTACCTGCCACCCCAAATACGAGTAATCAAACATCTTTGGAAAAAGTGAACTAAATAGTCCACAAATTGCGTAAGGACTGATATAAAAGAGTTTTAGATTTATTCAGGCTTTTTTTCAAATGAATGCTGATCAGTTGCAAAAAACTCTTAGAGCCAGTCAATACGCGGAACAAGTTTATAATTTACATCAAACATTATTAGAACAAGATTATTCATCTGATCAATTTAATAAATTTTTAAGTACTGAACAAATCTATCACATTGTACAAAAAGAACTTGCTGACATTCAGGATGAAAAAGAATGGATGCAAAAAATTCGAATTTTGCGAGCACGTTTAATGTTTCGGTGGATTTGGCAGGATGCGAACCGCCTCATTTCAGTTATTACATTGACTCGTGAGCTTTCAGACTTTGCCGATGCCAGTATTGATGCAGCCAAAAGCTTCGCTTATCGTCCATTGCAAGCCAAACATGGAGAGCCGATCGGCTATAACGGTAAGCTTCAAGACCTTATCGTGATTGCAATGGGTAAATTGGGGGCTCAGGAACTTAATTTATCCAGTGATATTGATCTTATATTTGCCTTCGATGAGCAAGGTGAAACCAATGGTCGTAAATGTATTGATGTTCAGCAATTTTGCATCCTTTGGGGGCAAAAAATTATTTATTTGTTGGAACATATCACCGCAGATGGATTTGTATTCCGAGTGGATATGCGATTACGACCATGGGGTGATGGTTCAGCACTTGCAATCAGTCATGCGGCACTCGAAAAGTATCTCAGTCAACATGGGCGTGAGTGGGAGCGTTATGCATGGATAAAGGCGCGTATTGTTACAGGAGGAAAGGAAGGGGATGAGCTTCTGGAAATGACTCGACCTTTTGTATTCCGCCGTTATGTGGACTACACTGCTTTTGCAGCGATGCGTGAAATGAAAGCGATGATTGAGCGTGAAGTTCAACGTAGAAATATTGAAGATGATATTAAACTTGGTGCAGGTGGTATTCGTGAAGTCGAGTTTATCGTTCAAGTTTTCCAGTTGATTTATGGTGGTTCAAAACTTGAGCTACAAGACCGTCAATGTTTAGTGAGTCTACATCATTTGGGGGTTGTTGGATTACTTGAACCTGAAGTGGTGGATGAGCTTGAAAATGCTTATTTATTCTTGCGTCGTGTGGAACATGCCATTCAAGCGTTGAACGACCAACAAACTCAATCACTGCCTACAGAACCTGACCAAAGAAATCGCATCGTAGAGACACTTGGATTTGAGAGTTGGGATGCTTTCTTAAATGTGCTCAATGATCAGCGCGCTATAGTAACTTATCAGTTTGAGCATTTAATTAAAGAAAAAGAAGTAGATCCATTGGTTGAAAGCTTTAGCCAAATAGAGCAGCAATTGAATGAAGTTTTAGATGAGTCTGCTAAAAATTTGGTTCGTGAATTTTGGTATGGACATGCCATCAAAAAATTACCCGCTAAAGCAGTTAATCGTTTAAAAGAGTTTTGGCCTCATCTGATTCAAGCTGTTCTCGAATCGGATAATCCACAAGTCGCTTTGGTAAGACTCATGCCACTGGTTGAATCTGTGATGCGGCGAACAGTCTATCTGGTGATGTTAATTGAAAGTAAAGGAGCATTACAGCGACTCGTTAAAATGGCGACTGTAAGCCCATGGATTTGTGAAGAGTTAACTCATTATCCAGTTTTACTCGATGAGTTTTTATCGATGGATTTTGAGTTACCTAAACGCCAAGATTTGGAGGATTCACTCAGACAGCAGCTGCTGCGTATTGAAATTGATCAAGTGGAAGATCAAATGCGCGTATTGCGCTTATTTAAAAAATCGAATGTTTTGACTGTAGCAGCAAGTGATGTATTGGCTGAAAGTCCACTGATGCGTGTGTCTGATGCGCTCACCGATATTGCTGAGGTTTCAGTTCAAGCAACTTTGAATTTAGCATATCAAATTACAGCAAAAAAACATGGTTACCCAGTAGATGCAGATGGTCAACGTTGTTCAAAAAATCATATGGCATTCAGTGTCATTGGGTATGGGAAATTAGGCGGTATTGAACTTGGGTATGGTTCAGACCTTGATTTAGTCTTTATCCACTATATGGATGAGCAGGCAGATACAGATGGCTTGAAACCAATTAGTGGTTTTGAATTTGCGATGCGTGTTGGGCAAAAGCTCATGTCGCTGATGACAACCCAAACTTTAGATGGTCGTGTGTATGAGATTGATACACGATTGCGTCCTTCAGGAGAAGCTGGGCTTCTCGTCACAAGCCTTAAGGCTTTTGAGCAATACCAACTTAAAAATGCATGGCTTTGGGAGCATCAAGCGATTGTTCGTGCGCGTAGTATAGCGGGTGAGCAAAGCTTAAGAGAAAAGTTTGAGGAATTACGCTGTCGTATTTTAACTTTGCCTCGAAATGAAGAAACGGTGAGAGCAGAAGTGCTAAAAATGCGTCAAAAAATGAAAGACCATTTAGGCTCATCAAATGAGCAAAAAAAAGATGGAATTTTTCATTTAAAACAGGATGCAGGTGGTATCGTTGATATCGAATTTATGGCACAGTATGCAGTATTAGCATGGAGTGGGACGAATCCTGATCTCGCCCATTACTCCGACAATGTACGAATCCTTGAGGATGCCGCAAAAACTGGCTGCTTATCCAGCGCCGATGCGACAGCATTGATTCAAGCTTATCTCCGTGAACGTGCCGAGAGTCATCGTTTAGCCCTTGCAAATCAATCCATGCAAGTGAGTGCTGCGAATTGGCTCGATACCCGTAAGGTCGTTTGCAAGCTATGGCAAAGATTAATAGATCCAACTGCATCAGTAGTTGGATAGAAATGACTGTGTATAAAAATTTGGAGTTTAGGTCATGAATTTGGCTGATCGTGATGGTTTTATTTGGCAAGATGGACAATTAGTTGATTGGCGTGAAGCAAAAACTCACGTCTTAACACACACTTTACACTACAGTATGGGTGTGTTTGAGGGTGTCCGTGCCTACGAAACTCCGAATGGAACGGCAATTTTCCGTTTAAAAGAACACACTAAACGTCTTTTAAACTCTGCCAAAATTTATCAAATGAAAGTTCCGTTTGATCAGGCGGCATTAGAACAAGCTCAAATTGATGTGGTGCGTGAAAATAAATTAGCTTCTTGCTATTTACGTCCAATTATCTTTATTGGTTCGGAAAAGCTAGGTATTGCAGCGACGGATAATACAATTCATGCAGTGGTTGCTGCGTGGAGCTGGGGCGCTTACCTTGGTGAAGAAGCAATGGCGAAGGGTATTCGTGTAAAAACTTCTTCTTTTACACACCATCACCCTAACGTGACGATGTGTAAGGCGAAAGCATCAGGAAACTATACGCTGTCTATTTTGGCACACCAAGAAGTTGCGCACTCAGGTTATGACGAAGCAATGTTACTTGATCCTCAAGGTTATGTGTGTCAAGGTTCAGGTGAAAACGTATTCTTAGTGCGTGATGGCGTGATTCATACCCCTGATATCGCTGGTGGTGCTCTTGATGGTATTACTCGTCAAACCATTATTACGATTGCGAAAGACCTTGGATATGACGTTGTAGAGCGCCGTATCACACGTGATGAATTCTATATCGCTGATGAGGCATTTTTTACAGGTACAGCGGCAGAAGTAACGCCAATCCGTGAATATGATGATCGTCAAATCGGTGAAGGTGTTCGTGGTCCAATCACAACACAAATCCAAAAAGCATACTTCGATGCCGTACAAGGTAAAGATCCTAAATATGCTCACTGGTTAACATATGTGAAGTAATTAATGCTTTGAAAAAAGGACTCAATTGAGTCCTTTTTTAATCATCTTTACCAAAAATATCTCTGGTATACACTTTATCTGCAACATCATTTAGTTTATCGCAATGACGATTACTAATAATTAAATCTGCTCTTTTTTTAAATTCTTCCAGTGTTTTGATGATTTTTGAGTTTTGAAATTTTTTCTCTGAAAGTGTGGGTTCGTAAATAATGATCTTGATTCCTTGTGCTTTGAGACGACGCATAACACCTTGTATTGCTGACGATCGAAAATTGTCTGAACCACTTTTCATGACCAAACGATATATCCCAACAACGCTAGGGCATCTCTCCAAAATAGACTGTGCAATAAAATCTTTGCGAGTAATATTCGCATCTACAATGGCTTGAATTAAATTGCTTGGAACTTGGTCGTAGTTGGCGAGTAATTGTTTAGTATCTTTAGGAAGACAATATCCGCCGTAACCGAATGATGGATTGTTATAAAATTTACCAATTCGAGGATCTAAACAAACACCCTCGATCATTTGGCGAGTGTCCAATCGGTATATTTGAGCGTAAGTATCTAGTTCATTGAAGAATGCAACGCGCATAGCTAAATAGGTGTTTGCAAAAAGTTTGATTGCTTCTGCCTCGGTGGAGTCAGTGAACAAGACTGGACAATCTTTTTTATAAGCACCCTCTATGAGCATGTTTGCAAATTGATGTGCTCGTTCAGAATTTTCACCCATTATAATTCTTGAAGGATATAAGTTATCCAGCAATGCTTTTCCTTCTCTGAGAAACTCAGGTGAAAATATAATATTCTGTGTTTCAAATTTACTTTTTAGTTGTTGGGTGTAACCTACAGGAACTGTCGATTTGATAATGATCGTCGCTAATGGATTGATACTTAAAATCTCAGTGATCACAGATTCAACACTTGAAGTGTCAAAATAATTGGTTGTAGGGTCATAATCAGTTGGTGTCGCAATAAGAATATAGTCTGTCTGAAAATATGCATCCACAGCATTAGTTGTTGCTTTAAAGTTTAATGGTTTATTACTTAGAAAATCAGAGATTTCTGTGTCTTGTATAGGTGAGATTTTCTTGTTCAATAAATTTACTTTATTTTGATCAATGTCTAAGGCGGTGACTTCATGATGTTGCGCTAAAATCATCGCATTTGAGAGACCGACGTACCCAGTGCCGACAATAGTAATTTTCATTATTTTAGTTCAAGCCAGATTAAATTTAATTTGACAAAATAGGGTTTCTAAGACGTGACAATTTAATGAAGATTTGATTTCAATTTTGACGAGTTTGAATTCTTATCGTTCAAGAATATTTTAACTCTGTGGTATGATGCAGCTATTGATTCGGTGGAATAAAACGGCATGTCAATACATGAAAACAATGTCTTATTAGAAGAAGAGATTGCACAAGAACAGAACATTGTTTTGTGTATGAAGTGGGGAACCAAATATGGTTCTGAGTATGTGAATCGTCTTTACAATATGGTGAAACGACACACGACTGTTGATTTCCAGATGGTTTGTCTCACTGACCGTACAGAAGGAATTGATCCAAATGTTAAATGCTTTCCTATTCCACCGTTAGCATTGCCTGAAGGCGCGCCTGAGCGTGGTTGGAACAAACTTTCAACTTTTGAGCCTGACTTATATGGCTTAAAGGGTAACGCGCTATTTTTAGATTTGGATGTTGTTATCGTTGATAACATGGATGATTTTTTCACTTATCCAGGTGATTTTTTAATTATTCACGACTGGAAACGACCATGGCGAATCACAGGTAATAGCTCAGTATATCGTTTTAAATTGGGCGCTTTCCCTGGATTATTACCATATTTTCGTGAGAACTTTGATGAGATCCGAAAAAAATTCCGTAATGAACAAGCCTATTTGTCATGGTATGTAGATAAACATGCGAAGCAAACCTATTGGCCAGATAGCTGGTGTAAAAGTTATAAATATCACTGTTTACAAAAAATCCCAATGGCGTTTTTTAAGCCACCAGTAAAACCTGAAGGTGCTAAAATTATTATTTTCCATGGTGAGATTAATCCACCTGATGCTGTGAATGGTGGCGGTGGTAAATGGTACCGCTATGTGTTGCCAAGTCAATGGATTAAGGATGCTTGGCGCTAAACATGGAAATGTTGAATAGACAAGAAAGAGCATACCGTTTATCTGTTGTGATGATGGTAAAAAATGAGGCTGAAAATTTAGCAGTTAGTTTACCTGCATTGCGTGGTTGGGTAGATGAAATCATTGTGCTTGATTCTGGAAGTACTGATCACGGACGTGAACTGGTCGAAGCTGCTGGCGGTCAATGGTTTGTGAATACAGATTGGCCTGGTTTTGGTAAACAGCGTCAATTGGCGCAAAGCTATGCGACTGGTGATTGGATTCTAGCGTTGGATGCTGATGAAGAAATTACTGAAGAATTAAAGCAAAGCATTTTAAAAGTTATCCAAAACCAACCTGCAAATATCGTTTATGGAATTAAACGCGTTGATTGTGTTTTTGGACATGAGATTGACAATCGTTATTGGTCAATAAAAGCGCATTGGCGTTTATATCCTAAATCATTTCAATATAACGATAATTTAGTGCATGAATCTATTGTTTTGAATCAAGCTAGAACAGAAACATTGAATGGATTCATGTTGCATCATACTGCACCTACACCAGAATTTTTACTCAGCAAAAGACTCCAATACGCGAAAGCGTGGGCAGTTGATCGTTTTAATCGTGGAAAATCAACTTCATCATTTGCAATTTTACTGCATGCATTCTGGGCATTTATAAAACAATATATTGTAGATGGTCGTTTTTTGAAAGGCCGCTATGGTTTTTTATACTCGTTAATATTTGCGCAATATACTTTTAATAAATATGCAATTTTGTATGATCTACATCATAACAATGCCGAAGGAAAGTTTGTTGCTGAACATCAAGCATTGCAGAATCTAACTTCAATCGAGCTTGGGACAGAAAAAAGATCGACTTTATCATTGGTGATTATTTTAAAAAATGAGTCAAGACATTTGGCAGATTGCTTAGATAGTGTGGTTGATCTCGTGGATGAAATTGTCATTCTAGATTCAGGAAGCACGGACAATACTCGAGAAATTTCTGATCGTTACGGTGCAAAATGGTTTGTAAATACTGATTGGAAAGGTTTTGGTAAGCAACGTCAATTGGCTCAAAGTTATGCCACTCAAGATTATGTGTTGGTTCTGGATCCAGATGAGCGATTGGATCAACCTTTACGTGACTCGATTGCAGAAATTCTAAAGCACCCAGTACAGTATGATCGAGTGTTTAGTTTGGCGCGAGTGAATTTATTCTGTGGTGTTGAAGTTCAAAAACGAGGCTGGTACACCGACAAACTTGCAAGACTTTATTCACGTGAGCATTTTAAGTATTCAGATTTAGAAGTGCATGAATCTTTAGACCAAAAAGGGGTTTCAGCACAATGTTTGCCAGGTTATTTGGCTCATTTGACCAACGATGATTTACACCATTTCTTGCTCAAAAATGTTCGATATAGTCATGATTGGGCAAAAGATAAGTTTAAAAATGGAAAAAAAGTCAGTTTAATTGCCTTAATATTTCGATCAATATTTTCATTTATTCGAGAATATATTATCCGAGGTGATTTTGTTGGTGGAGCATATGGATTATTTTTGGCAATCGCTTCGATGGGATACACCTTTAATAAATACGTGATGCTTTGGCAAATGAATCAAGAGAAGAATAAATGAATATTGTAATCGCAAATATGTCGACGATTCCAGTTTTTGCTTACGGTGGAACGGAGCGAGTTATTTGGGATTTAGCAAAAAAATTAGTCGAGTTCGGTCATAAAGTCACATTTATCGTCCCGAAGGGCTCAACTTGTGATTTTGCAGAAGTTATTGAAATTGATCCTTTTAAATCTTGGAGTCAATTAATTCCTGAAAATACAGATATCGTTCATTTTCAATTCCAACCTAAAAACCTTGAAATTGATATACCTTATGTTGTGACAGAACATGGTAATGCTCAAGTGGGTGATTTGTTAGATAGAAATACTATTTTTGTTTCAAAAAATCATGCAGAGAGACATCAGTCGAACAGTTTTGTTTATAACGGCCTCGATTGGTCAAATTATGGTAATGTGAATTGGAAAGCCAAGCGTGATTATTATCATTTCTTAGGTAAAGCGGCTTGGCGTTTAAAGAATGTCAAAGGTGCGATCAATGTTGCTTTAAAAGCGAAGCAAAAATTAGATGTATTGGGTGGTGACCGCTTTAATTTTAAACGAGGCATACGCTTAACATTTTCTCCAAATATTCGTTTTCATGGTATGGTGGGCGGTCAAGAAAAACTCGCACTATTAAATGGTTCAAAAGGTTTGATTTTTCCAGTGCGTTGGCATGAACCATTTGGTTTAGCGATTATCGAAAGTATGTATTTCGGGTGTCCAGTTTTTTCAACGCCTTATGGGGCTATTCCAGAATTAGTTCCTCATTTTTGTGGAAAACTTTCACCTCAAACCGATGAGTTAGTCGATGCTATTTTGAATCAGAAATATGATCCTTTACAGTGCCACGAACATGTTAAAGAATATTTTAATGCTGAAAAAATGATGTATGGATATTTAGAAAAATATCAAATGGCTGTTGAGGGTAAAGCATTTAATTATCAAGCTCCATCATTATTGAAAGATAGCACTCATTTAGATTGGCATTAAAAATGCTAAACTCTCATGTAGTTTTTAAATGTATTGCAAATGTTCTAATGTGTAATTAGACAAACTAGAAAAACTAACTTTTATGGATAGATATTTTTTTAATTAATCTAAATTAAAGTATAATGTATATGTTTTTTTCATACTAGAACTGTTGAATGTGAAATTTATTAACAACCATAATCTATTAACTTTTTTTATTTTATAAGCTTAGTAAAAAGTAGATCCCCAATTTTATATGAAGAGTTTTGTTATAAGTTTACCTTCTGCTCATGAGCGAAGGAGTCATATCACTGAGGAATTTCACGCAAAAAAAATTGATTTTGAGTTTTTTGACGCTCTAACTCCCGATTTAGCCTACGAAATTATAAAATCCGATTTTGATTTTTTTGACCTGACTAAAATTAGTGAAGGTGAATTGGCGTGTGCATTGAGCCATATTACTGTTTGGAAGAAAGCGCTGAATGATGGTTTGGATTATGTTGCGATCTTTGAAGATGACATTTTTTTAACTGAAGATGCATCATTATTTTTAAAGGATAGTAGTTGGTTAGAACAAAATATAGATATTTTAAAGATTGAAACTTTCTTCGAGAGAGTAATTTTAAAAAAATCAAAATTAAGTAAAGAAAAACATGTAATAAGTGAGCTAAAAACAGATCACTTTGGGGCTGCGGGATATATACTTTCGAAAAAAGCCATAAAGAATATTCTAAACTATATTCAGCATCAAACAACGTTGAAACCATTGGATCACATACTATTCTCTGATTTGCTTAAACACAATGATTATATTGTTTATCAGTTGGAACCTGCGATTTGTATACAAGAGAAAGTTCTCAAGCAAGAAATTACGCTCGTTAGTTCGCTAGATGCTTTCCGCAACAATTTTAAAGTACCAAAACAAATGTTGAGCATTGATCAAAAAATCAAACGAGAATTTCTTCGTTTGATTCATAAGTTGAGGCTATGTTTGTTTGCTAGAAAAGTAGAGTTTAAGTAGCTGAATTATGAAAAATTTTGTTATTAGCTTAGAGACTGCTAAGAGCCGACGTGAACACATAAGCATTGAATTCAATCGTCAAAATGTTGGTTTTGAGTTTTTTAATGCGATTACACCTGATTCTAGTCAGAAATCGATTAACTTATTAGATCTAAATTTTCAAAAGACAGAGCTTACAGAAGGTGAAATAGCTTGCTTATTGAGTCACCTCACTTTGTGGAAAAAAGCAGTTGATGAGCAATTTGATTTTATTACTATATTTGAAGATGATGTTTACCTGGGTCAAGAGAGTCATCTACTTTTAGAGAATTATAATTGGATACCAAAAGATACACATATAATCAAACTTGAAGTTTTCTCAAAAAAAATAAAAATGGCTTATCAAAAGCAAGCTATAGTACCTGGTAAACGAGCGTTGTATCAGCTGAATGGTATACACTTAGGTTGTGCTGGCTATATTTTATCTAGAAAGGCTTGTGAACAATTATTGCAATATGCTCGAAGTCTTGATGAAATGGTGGCTGTTGATCATATAGTTTTTGAATTATTTGATCAGTCAATTCAGTATACTCCATATCAATTAAGTCCTGGGTTGTGTATTCAAAGCGATATATTAAAGCCTACACAAAAAGAAATTTTTGAAAGTAGTTTAGAGCAGAATCGTCGTAAGCGTTTTGATATTCAAGTACAGCATATCAAGCAGAAATTGACGTTTAAACAAAAGGTTGTACGGGAGTGGTTTAGACTCATTCAGCAACTGTTGGATGTATATCAGCACCGAACAATTAAGTTTAAATAGGAAAAATATCGATGGGTGATGAGAAGGTTATTCTAGCTGCTGCTACAGGTTACAGTGTTTCTCAAATTTTAGCGTTCATAAACTCTTTAGATCATACTGGATTTGATGGTGAACTTGTTTTAATCATTTATCGTAAACAATTAGAAGAATATAGAAAACACTTAAAGCATATTCAACACTACACTATTAATTACCAATTTAGTTCTATGGGTAAGCTACACTATCGTAATAATTATGTTGGATTACACAAACATAAGTTGGCACGACGTTGCGCCACTCTGTTTTTTCAATTTGTAGCTAAAATTCCAATGCAAGGTTGGAAAGAAATCGCTTTGAACTATGCGAGTTATCCTCATGTAGGTCGTTTCTTTGAGTATCAAAAAGCGATTCGACTTCGTCCAAATGCTCAAAAAATTCTTTTATCTGATATTCGGGATGTAATTTTCCAAGCTCCACCACTTGATGGCATCGTACATGGATTGTATGTCGGGATGGAAAAACAAAAGGTTAAATTAAAGGATGAGGCTTATAACGCTGACTGGATTAAAGATGCATACGGTGTAGAAGTCTTAGAGCAAATGGGAATGCAGCAGATTTCATGTTCAGGAGTAAGCTATGGTGATCGAGAGTCAATGCTTGCTTATATTCAGTTAATGATAAGTGAGTTTTGTAATATT
This sequence comes from Acinetobacter sp. 24-47-67, assembly GCF_056779735.1. Classification (NCBI taxonomy): domain Bacteria; kingdom Pseudomonadati; phylum Pseudomonadota; class Gammaproteobacteria; order Moraxellales; family Moraxellaceae; genus Acinetobacter; species Acinetobacter sp. 24-47-67. The sequence continues at coordinate 97,645 of NZ_JBWYIK010000008.1, read as the reverse complement.
CCATATAAAATCATGTCGAATCGAATTTATGATCAAGCCATGCATAATAAGTTGATATTCGATGGTCGTATACCCAATATTCAATTCTGCCAACCCAATGATTCCAATATAATAACTTTAGGGTTATTTTCGCAAGAAGAGATATCTTTGTTAGATGGCAAAATAGTCAATAAAGATCAATCTGTGATTCCTATAGTGCACCAATATGATCGACATAAGTTTTTATTAAAAATTTTAAACCCTTAAGTATTTAATTTATATTTAAAAATTAATAATTTATTGATAATAGGTGAATCTTGTTAGATGAATACTGACTTAATTTAAGCAAGAGAAGAATGAAGAGGGAAGTAAGCTCAATGCTTATTTATCCGCATTTCCTTTAATCACCATATAAATAAGTGCGGCGATTGAACCAAAAGCTGCAATAAAACTACTCGTACTAAAGAACACGATACGCTGATAAGTGGTGAGGTTAAATAATTGTTCATTCAAGATATAACGCATAAATGCCCATTGCACGATGCAAAATACAATAATAATGATTGTATGACGACGAACATCAGGACGCATAGCCATATGAATGAACTCTTAAATATTTTCTGAGATTATGCCATTTTTGAGCGTTTATCTCAATGAAATAAAAACCCTGCAGTTGCAGGGTTTTTATTTAGATCAACAAAACGTTATTCTTGTGATTCAGCTTTTGGTTTTTCACGTAAGCGAATACCAAGATCACGAAGTTGAGTTGATTCAACTGGTGCAGGAGCTTGTGTTAAAGGACATTCCGCGGTTTTCGTTTTCGGGAATGCAATCACATCACGAATAGAAGAACCACCTGTCATTAACATCACAAGACGGTCTAAACCGAATGCTAAACCACCGTGTGGAGGTGCACCATAACGTAAAGCGTTCAATAAGAAGCTGAATTTTTCTTCTGCTTCTTCTTCACCAATACCTAAAGCTTCAAAAATTGCTTTTTGCATTTCTAGGTTGTGAATACGAAGTGAACCACCACCGATTTCAGTACCGTTAAGCACCATATCGTAAGCTACAGATAATGCTGCACCTGGGTTGTTCTTCACTTCTTCTACGCTAGATTTAGGCAGCGTGAATGGGTGGTGAACAGAGGTCCATTTGCCATCATCAGTTTCTTCAAACATTGGGAAATCAACAACCCAAAGTGGTGCCCACTCGCAAGTTGCCATCTTCATGTCATGACCGACTTTGATACGTAAAGCACCCATTGCATCGTTTACAACTTTCGCTTTATCTGCACCGAAGAATACGATATCGCCATTTTCAGCACCCACACGTTTTAATAGATCAAGAACGATTGGCTCGATGAATTTCACGATAGGAGATTGTAAGCCTTCAATGCCTTTTTCCAGCTCATTGACTTTAATATAAGCTAAACCTTTTGCACCGTAGATACCTACAAACTTAGTGTACTCGTCGATTTGGCTACGTGGAAGAGAGCCTGCACCCGGTACGCGAAGCGCAACAATACGACCTTTAGGATCTTTAGCAGGACCTGCGAATACTTTGAACTCTACATCTTGCATTAAATCTGCAACGTCAACGAGTTTAAGTGGAATACGTAAGTCAGGCTTGTCAGATGCATAGTCACGCATTGCATCTGCATAGGTCATACGTGGGAACCTATCAAATTGAACATTAAGAAGTTCTTTAAACATCTTAACTGTTAAACGTTCCATTAAATCCATAATGTCATCGTCACTCATGAACGATGTTTCAACGTCGATTTGTGTGAATTCAGGCTGACGGTCAGCACGTAAGTCTTCGTCACGGAAACATTTAGCAATTTGGTAATAACGATCAATACCACCCACCATTAACAATTGTTTAAACAACTGTGGTGATTGCGGAAGAGCGTAGAAACTACCATTTGATACACGGCTTGGAACTAAATAGTCACGCGCACCCTCAGGAGTCGCACGTGTCAAAATAGGTGTTTCAACGTCTAAAAATCCATTTTCTTCGAAATAGTTACGAATAAGGTTTGTTAATTTAGAGCGGAAACGTAAACGCTCTAACATTTCTGGACGACGAATGTCCAAGAAACGATACTTCAAACGAATTTCTTCTGAAATATTAGTATTATCATCATTTAATGGAAATGGTGGAGTTTCAGACGCTGCTAGAACTTCAATTTCTTTACCTAATACTTCGATTTGACCACTCACCATGTTGGCATTTTCAGTACCAGCATAACGACGGCGAACGCGACCAGTAATTTTTAAAACAAATTCAGAACGAGCTTTATCAGCTGTTTCGAAAGCTTCTGGTGTATCAGGATCAATAACCACTTGAACTAGACCATCACGGTCACGCATATCAAGGAAAATTACACCACCGTGGTCACGGCGACGGTGTACCCATCCGCAAAGTGTAACGGTTTGATCAATTTGAGCTTCGGTTAATGAACCGCAGTAATGAGTTCGCATCATAGCGTTAAAAATCCAACTATATGGGTTAATGAAAGCGTATACGTAAACAGCGTAACGCCTTTATACAAAGGGTGAATTATGCCTCTTTGAGACTACAGTCACAAGGAGAAGATTATGAAAGCCCAATTATTTAATGCAAATTTAAAATTAAGACGATCCTTCGAATAATTCCAATTGATCTAGGATTTGAAAAACAAGCGCACAAATCGCAAACGTCAATAGAAAGCCTCTAAAGAAATAATTAATTGAGAAGCCAATGTAACCATATAGGTCATTTAAAATGGCTGTATTGTAATTAGAGTTGAAATGAATAAATCCAAATAATCCACCTAATATTGAAATTAGCACGGATACCACAGCAAAAATAGTGATAGAACGAGTTACTCTGAATGGTTGACGGTAAGTACAAAAATACTGTTTTGCAAACCATAAAATAAAGGGTAAAACGATAATAGAGGTACCGACCTGTAAAATTCGATGGAGGGAGTAGTGTTGTCCGAAAAGATTGATTTGCTTAGCTAATAGATCATGAAAAGCAAAGGTTCTGTAATCAACATGAGTTAAACCATCCCAAAGGATATGACTGCTGATACCCAAGATTAATGAAATATTGATCAGCACCAAGAATTGAAAGACAGATCTAAAGTTCGAGAGTTTTAAGGGATTGTAAATACCAATCCATCTAAAAAAAGTAGGTCGTAATAGTGCATACCACAATAGACAGAATGCCATTCCCACCAATAAATTGGGGTATAGCAATGCGCTCCATTGATGTGAGATTTGGATATGTTCGTCTGTAAAAAGACGAAATAAGTCAGGGACCATGCAACCAATTGCTAGAGCAGAAATAGGAAGTGTTGCTTTCGATGCTTTATGCAAAATTGGTGCGAGTACAGCATGTGAAATTGTAAAGGGCATTGCTGAAATATATCAAAAAAATGCTATCCGAATTTTATAGATTAACATTGATATGTAACCCATTGGTTTAATTATATGAAGGTAATTAATTTGGAGTAAATGAATGAAATATGATTGAAGTTTGGTTGAAATGTTATATTATAACAACAATTGTAAATTCTCGAATTTTGAGCTTGTCGTATGAACTTTCATAAAAATATCATTACTGCCTCCGTCTTGGCAGTGATAGCATCCGCAGCACATGCTGATCAAAAACAAAAAAATGTTCAATTAGATACAATTTCTTCTACCGCACATCCATTGGTTCAAACAGCTGCTGACTTCGCTGTAGCAGATCATGTGATTGATCAAAAAAAATTATCTGAAAGACCAACAACCATAGGTGATGCGTTAGCCGATGAGTTGGGTGTTTATTCTAATCAATATGGAACAGGTGCAAGTCGTCCTGTGATTCGTGGCCAAGATGGACCGCGTGTAAAAGTTTTACAGCATGCTTCTGAAACTGCTGATGTATCAACACTTTCGCCTGACCATGCCGTAACGGTTGATCCTATTTTGGCGAAGCAAGTGGAAGTTATCCGAGGACCTTCAGCATTACTGTACGCAGCTGGAACTGTGGGTGGTTTAGTCAACGTGACTGATCAAAAAATACCGACACAAATGCCAGCTAATGGTCTAGAGGGGCAAGTGGGCGTCCGCTACAACTCTGGGAGTGATGAAAAACTTGCGAGTGCAGGTGTAACAGCAGCTATAGGTGAAAATTTTGCACTTCGTGTTGAAGGCACGAAGCATAAAGCCAATGATTATATCCCTTTTAAAGGTTACTTCACTGAACATCATCATGAGGGTGAGACAGAGCCTCATCGTGAAAGTGCAAAACGTGTAGAAAATACCTTCTCAGAAGGTCAAACAGTTAATGTCGGCGGCTCATGGATCCATGATCGAGGTTTTGTGGGGCTGTCATATAGTAATCGACAAGATAAATATGGATTACCAGGTCATAGTCATGAATATCATGGATGTGAATTGCATGGAGATCATTTCCATTGTCCACCACCTACTTCAGCGCACGACCATGAACACGAAAATGCTGCAGGTCCATGGGTTGACTTAAAATCTGAACGCTATGATTTGCGAACTGAATTAAATGATCCATTAAAAGGATTTGAAAAGCTGCGAGCTCATTTAAGTTTTACAGATTACGAGCATGATGAACTAGAAGAAAATGAAGTTATTAGTAACTTTAAAAGTAAGGGTTATGATGGTCGTTTAGAGTTGGTTCATATACCGTTGTTAGGTTGGGAGGGTGTTGTAGGTGTACAAGCATCTCAGCAAAAAATAAAACTTAATGCGCCTGAGGGACATGACCATGATGAAGTTGATCATGGTGACCATGATCATAGTGATCACGATCATGAACATCATGGTCATAGTCATGATGTTCTGATGGCGGATACAAAAACCAATAAGTACAGTTTATTTGCACTAGAACATAAACAGCTTGGTCCTGTGCATGTCGAATTGGGCGCTCGTGTAGACCATCAAAAAATTGATGTCGATTCCAATCAAAAGAACTACTCAGGGACTGCTGTTTCAGGATCAGCTGCAGCTAATTGGGAGTTCGCGCCAAATTATAAGTTGTCTCTAGTGGGGTCTCATCAACAACGTTTACCGCTAGCTCAAGAGTTATATGCAGATGGTCTTCATTTTGCAACAAACACATATGAGCTAGGTAATCCAGATATTGATAAGGAAACATCAAATAATCTAGAGTTAGGTCTCCATTATGAAGGTGATCAGCTCGATTATCATGTTCATGTTTATCACAATTGGTTTGATGACTATATTTATGGTGCAACTGTAGCTCAACAAGGCAATTTACGTGGACTTAAATATACGCAGGATAAGGCACGTTTTTATGGAACTGAGGCTCAGCTAGGCTATCAAATTAATGATACTTACAAGGTGAGTGTGTTTGGTGATTATGTAAGAGGCAAGATAGAGGGGGAAAATGCTCCACGTGTTCCTGCTGGACGACTTGGTACAAAGGTGGAAACCAATTTTGCTGATGGTTGGTCTGGTTTAGCTGAGTATTATCATGTATTCAAGCAAGATAAATTTGCTGACTTTGAAAAAGAAACCCAAGGTTATAACATGGTCAATGTTGGTGTGTCTTATGCTGGGCAGTTAAACAATCGCAACGATTATCGGGTTTATTTAAAAGCAAATAACTTGTTGGATGATCAGGTTTATTCGCACAATTCATTTTTATCGAATATTCCACAAATTGGACGTAATTTCACCGTTGGTGTTGAATACGGATTCTAATTTACTCCAACGTGTTAAAAACAGTTTAATGCTTGAAAAAAGGTAAATTAAAACCTAGTCTGAAAGTATCGGACTAGGTTTTTTGTTATGCGTCTATTTAAACGAATTCACCAAAAATTAAATTGGTCAAACCGACGTTATGTTGGTCTGATTCTCGGTATGCTGACCATCGGCTATTTAGCCTCAGCGCTTTATCATATTTATAAACCATTACCAGAAGGGCTTAATTATTCCGGTAAATTACGGCATGCAAATGTGAAATTCCTAGCAGACCAAACTTATATAGATACGGCGGGTCAGCGACAGCAGCATCAGATTTTTGATGAAATTCTCAATCTTATTGAGCAAGCGCAAACCACAATTGTGTTAGATATGTTTCTGTTCAATCCTGAAACTGGTCAGTCTCAAAATCAACATCGCGCATTAACACAAGAACTGACTCAAGCACTCATTCAAAAAAAGCGTCTAACACCGAATATTGAAATTAAATTAATCACTGATCCTATAAATTCAGTTTATGGTGGAATAATCCCAGAGCACTATCGACAACTCAGACAAGCAGGAATTGATGTCATAGAAACAGATTTATCACCATTACGCGCATCGAATCCACTGTGGTCGGGCATTTGGTATTTTTGTTGTCAGAGTTTAGGAAATAATGCTGAGAAAGGTTGGTTAAGTAATCCTTTCGGGGAAGAAAAAATTACCATTCGAAGTTATTTAAATCTTTTTAATTTTAAAGCGAACCATCGTAAAACCATCATAGTGGATACATCCGAGGGATGGAAAACACTAGTGACTTCGATGAATCTGCATGATGGAAGCTCAAGCCATTCTAATGTAGCACTTGTGGTCGAAGGGCATACAGCTGTCGATATTTTAAAAACTGAACAATCAGTGGCTTTATTTTCTAAAGCAAATATTCCAATGGTTATTGTGGGAGATGTACCAGAAGATAAACAGTTGCCACAAGTGCAAGTACTGACAGAAAAAGCAATATATGATGAAGTGCTGAAACTGATTGAATCTGCTCAAGGTGCTGATGCAAAAATAGATTTGGCAATGTTCTATTTATCAGAGCGAGAAATTATTGAAGCCTTAATTAAAGCTCACCAACGCGGTGTTAAAGTTCGTGTATTACTAGACCCGAACAAAGATGCATTTGGACGTACTAAAAATGGTATTCCAAATCGTCCTGTCGCGACAGAGCTCTATAAAGCTGGAATAGACGTACGCTGGTGTAATACACAAGGTGAGCAGTGCCATTCAAAAATGATTACTAAGCGTAGTTCAAATCAGGTTGAACTGATTTTGGGGTCGGCTAATTTTACTGCTCGTAATTTGAAAAATTATAATTTAGAAACTGATTTACGTGTTATTGGCTCTTCAAATCAGCAAGTTTTTAAAGATGCAGTACAGTATTTTGATACTGCTTGGATGAATTTAGAGGGTAAGCAAATGAGTGTTGATTACTCAGAATATGCAGAAGATTCAAAAATGAAATATGCCATTTATCGATTCATGGAATGGAGTGGTCTCTCAACCTTCTAAAAAAATCCCTCGAAAGAGGGATTTTTTCATTTATGGATTCGGTGGAACTAATTTATCGAGTTCCTTATCATCAATCTGATCGAGCTCTTTAATATCGGTTTTAATTTTCCACTTAGACTCATCCTCAACAGGTTGAGGTAAACGTGCTTCTAACCAATCACAAACCACATCTGGCGTAAAATCAGGATGATTACACTGAATCACCCAAGATAAGAATTGTTTCGCCTCACCATTCATATAGGGTGGAGGAGACACAGGTAAAAACTGAGTGGGTAGGCGTTCATTTTTAGAAATGTAATTCAATACATGACCAAGTTCTTGAACCGTTTGCCAAGCTAAGGCATGGTCGATATTGATTTGAAATTTAAACCACCATGCATGTTCACCATCAGTGCCATAAGAATCGATATAGTTTTCTTGGACACTCGGAACTTTACAAAAAAATTGGTGCAGGCGATCAAAACTCATTTCAGGCACGGTGGATAATCTCGCAAAGTTAAAAATGGTTAGTCTAGCAGATTTACAAACAGACTCATGCAGATAAATACAAGGTCTAAAGTATTAAATTTAAAATTTTAAATAATGTTCAAGATTTCTACATGATTGATCTATATTTAAGCTTTAGAATGAATTTTGAAAATAAAAGTAATCTTAAATTTGGAATGAGGTAATAGAGATGAACAATACATTATTGGTTAAGACTCTATTGGGTTCAGTGATTCTTTTAATAACGAGTCATACTTTTGCAGATAGTTGGGGTAATTACCAAGGTTCTAAGGTTCGACCTGTAAAACCAACACAGACTCCAATATATACTGGTAATGCAGATCGTCTAAGTAAGCCAGTCCCATTGCAACAACCACGTTTTGCTCAGAATAGACCTCAATTACAGCGACCATATCCTCCTTATCCAGCGTATCCGCAGCAGAATGGGATTACAGTGATCTATCAACAGTCTTTACCGACCACGACGACATATTCTAGCAAGCAGTCAAGTTTCGTAAATGGGCAGGGTGGTACTATTGAAATGAGTCAGTATATGCTGATTTCAGATTGGCGTCGTTATGGTCTTCCTGCACCACAAGTTGGAATGCATTGGATATACCAAAATGGTCGATATATCCAGATGCCAAATGATCGTTAGATGCTTGTTCCAACTTGCCTAAACCATCTCTATCTAAGCCAACTCATCATCTTCAGGGCGTGGTGTTTTTCCAAATGGTAAAGGTTTATCTTGGTGTTTATCTCTGATCACTGATGGAAAATTCCAAGAAGCAAAACGCACGACCAATATAGCGAATGCTAGGATTAAAATTGATCCTGTAATAATGACTAAATCAATATCAGCTTTATGGTCATGTTGAATATCTGAAATTAACAGACGTGTCAGGGCAGTGATGGCGATATAGATCAGAAATCTGACGGGCATATGATTGGTCTTAAAATAAATACCTACCATCGCACCTAGCTCTAAATAGATAAATAACAACAGAATGTCATCAATCGTTGCATATTGTTTTACCTTAAGAATATCAATCACGGTATGTCCTGCAGACCAAATTACCATGCAGCCAATAATAAAGAGCGCAATATAGTGGAAGCTCTCTACTGCTAGATTTCCAAAACGATCTAATAAGGATTCGATTTTTTCTACGCTAATATCTTTTTTACTCATGACATCTCCTCCTCTGAAAAAACCTGATGGTTTCATTGGAGTGATGCAAAATTCATGCTCATCTTACGCCTAAGCAGGGAAGACTATTATGAGTTGCTTTGAAAATAAGCAAATTTCAGATAAAAAAAGCCTGAAGAATCAGGCTTTTTTAAGATAAAACTTATGATTGATTTGTGAAGTAATCTTCGCTAAATCCCATCACGATTTCAGAGCTAGCTTTGATGCGAGCTAAACGTGTATTTAATTCAGGTAAAACGCGTTGGATGTAGTAGTTCACCAAAGATAATTTGTTCTCATAGAACTCACCTGATTTTTCACTCGCAGCTTTAGCAATTTTAGCAAACATATAGGTAAAGCTGAGTAAGCCTACCGCATGTAAATAATCCACCGCAGCAGCATTCGCATAATCAGGATTTTCAGCAGCACGTTCAAGAACAACTTGTGTAATCGATTCAAGTTCAGTTGCAGCATCAAGAGTGGCATCTTTGATGTAATTTAAGTCCGCATCTAATGCATTTGCAAAGTCACGAATTTCTTCGATATATTCTGCGATGAATTGACCATTACATTTAATCGTTTTACGACCAATCAAATCTTGTGATTGAACGCCGTTCGTGCCTTCATAAATTTGTGAGATACGAAGATCACGGATACATTGTTCCATACCCCATTCACGAATATAGCCGTGACCACCAAAGACCATTTGGGCATCTAGTGTCGCATTGAAAGCAGTGTCTGTTAAATATGCTTTTGCGATTGGTGTGAGCAAAGCAACACGATTATTTGCTTTTGCAACTGCTTCTGGATCTGTCGAGAACTTTGTAATGTCAAGTTGTTGACCTACATATACTGCAAATGCACGTGAAGCTTCATTGTTCGCACGAGCATTTAAGAGCATACGACGTACATCACCGTGTACAAGAATACTATCAGCAGGTTTATTCGGAGATTTCACACCTGTTGCACTACGACCTTGTAAACGATCAGTGGCGTATTGAGCAGCATTTTGATAAGCAAATTCAGAAGCGCCTAAACCTTGGATACCCATGGACAAACGTTCATAGTTCATCATCACGAACATTGCAGCAAGACCTTCGTTTTCTTTACCGACTAAATAGCCTTTTGCACCGTCAAAGTTCATCACACATGTTGCAGAGGCTTTGATCCCCATTTTGTGTTCAATAGAACCAGGGCCTACAGGGTTACGATCACCCAAGGTACCATCTTCATTCACTAAGAATTTAGGTACAATGAACAGAGAAATACCGCGTGAACCAGCAGGAGCATCAGGCGTTTTTGCTAATACAAGGTGAATAATATTTTCAGCTAAATCATGGTCACCACCGGTAATAAAGATTTTCGTACCCGTGATGTTGTAAGTACCATCTTCATTACGTTCGGCCTTAGTTTTAATAATGCCTAAATCAGTACCTGCGTGAGGCTCTGTGAGACACATCGTACCTGACCATTCACCTGAATAGATTTTAGGAAGATAGGTTTCTTTTTGTTCTTGAGAAGCATAGCTATTTAATGCCATACCCGCACCCACAGAAAGAAGTGGGTAAAGCATAAATGATGGGTTGGTTGCAAAAAGCATTTCATCTGCAAGCACAGTCAGCATTTTTGGCATGCCTTGACCGCCCCATTCTTCGTCAGCACCTAAGCCAATCCAACCACCTTCTGCATATTGTTGGAACGCTTCTTTAAAGCCCGCTGGTGTGGTAACAGATCCATTATTATAAGTTGCGCCTTCTTCATCACCTGTGCGATTTAGGGGAAGGGTTACGTTTTGAGCGAATTTAGCCATCTCTTCTAAAATAGCTTCAGCTGTCGCAGCATCAATATGAGCTAAATTCTCATTTGATTGCCAAAATTGTTCAGCTTGAAATACATCATTCAAAATGAACTTCATATCTGTAAGAGGCGCATTATAGATTGGCATTTTCGTTCACCTTTTTTTGTTTAAATATCTTTAGTTCTTAGCAGTCTATCGAAGCATATTAGGACTTGTTAGACGACTAAAGGTTAATATCTCGAATTTATTTATAAAGAAAAAGGACGGCCAAATCTATGACTGTCCTTTTTCTTTTACACATATTTAATATGGATCATTAGAATGCAAAATGTTCAGCATCCAAAGTCATTAATGGTTCTAATCCACCTGCAATTACGTCAACATGTGAGCGAACGCGTGGAAGGATCTTCTTGAAGTAGAAGCGAGCTGTTGTGATTTTCGCATTGTAGAATTCAACTTCAGTTGAACCTGCTGCAAGTTGTTGTTGAGCAACTTGAGCCATGCGAGCCCATAAGAATGCTAGCGTTACATAACCAGAGAAGTATAGGTAATCTACTGCAGCAGCACCGACTTCATCAGGGTTTTGCATCGCGCGCATACCGATCTGCATAGTTAAATCGCCCCATTCTTTGTTGAGTGCAGCCAAAGGTTCAACAAACTCTTTCAAGTCTGCATTATCTTTGTTTGCTTCAGCGAATTTGTGAATGATTTTAGTGAAATCTTTCAACATCGCACCTTGAGTTTGCAGTACTTTACGACCTAACAAATCAAGTGCCTGAATTTCAGTGGTACCTTCATATAAGCAAGCAATACGTGTATCACGAACGATTTGCTCCATACCATGCTCTGAAATGAAGCCGTGACCACCAAATACTTGTACGCCTTTGTTTGCAGCTTCATAACCAACTTCAGTTAAGAATGCTTTAGCAATTGGCGTTAATAATGACAGAATATTATCTGCAAATTTACGTTCTTCTTCAGTCGCGCCTTTCTCAACGATATCAGCATAGTGAGCAAGGTAGTACACTAGAGCTCGACCACCTTCAGCAAATGCTTTTTGCGTTAAGATTAAGTTGCGAACTGCTGGATGCACAATAATTGGATCTGCTTCTTTTTCAGGTGCTTTAGGACCAGAAAGTGAACGCATTGCTAAACGATCTTTCGCATATGCCAAAGCACCTTGGAAAGATGATTCAGCAGCAGACAAACCTTGTACAGCTGTACCAATACGTGCAGTGTTCATGAAGGTGAACATTGCATTCAGACCGCGGTTTTCAGGGCCAATCAAGTAACCTGTTGCACGATCAAAATTGATCACACATGTTGCGTTACCATGGATACCCATTTTATGTTCAATCGAACCACAACGAACAGCGTTGCGCTCGCCAACTTCACCATCAGCAGTTAAGTTAAACTTAGGTACGATGAATAATGAGATCCCTTTGGTTCCCTTAGGAGCACCTGGTAAACGCGCAAGAACGATGTGAACAATGTTGTCCGCCATGTCATGCTCACCAGCGGAAATAAAGATTTTCTCACCTGAAATCGCAAAACTACCATCTGCATTAGGTTCAGCTTTTGTGCGGATAATACCAAGGTCAGAACCCGCATGAGATTCTGTTAAACACATGGTACCTGTCCACTCACCTGAAATCAGTTTTGGTAAGTAAGTATTTTTTTGCTCTTCCGTACCATGGTGCTCAATTGTACGAACTGCGCCATGAGATAGACCTGGGTACATACCCCATGCCCAGTTCGAAGAGCCGATCATTTCAGAAATGATAATGCCTAAAGAGTTTGGTAAACCTTGACCACCATATTGTTCTTCAGCAGCTAAAGATGGGAATCCTAATTCTACATATTTTTTATATGCTTCTTTGAAGCCTGTTGGAGTAGTAACTACACCATCATTCCAAGTACAACCTTCGCGGTCACCTACTTGGTTGAGTGGAGATAATTCGTTTTCACAGAAATCTGCAGCAGCTTCTAAATATTGATCAACCAACTCACGGCTTACGTTTTCTTGGAATGCAGGGAGTTTTGAAAAGTGTTCTTCAGCATTTAATAATTCATGCAAAACGAATTGCATATCACGTAAGGGCGCTTTGTATTGTGGCATATCGGGTTCCTCAATACTGGTTAAACCAGATTTATAATCCTAATAAAAAATGTCGTGTCATCTACGACACCTATTTTGTTCTATTACATCGTGCAATAAGTTATTGCTTGGTACAAGTTTTATAGCCATATTCTGTGTGACTGTAAAGTCAAAGAAAAAATATTAATTTTGGCTAAGTGTTTAGAGTATAAAGTTTTTTCGTGAATTATATGTGAACAGAATAGTCAAAAACGTAATAAGTTATGACATAAAAAAAGGCGCAACATGCGCCTTTTTAATATTCAATCACTTAGTAGTGAGTTGAATTGAATTATGCGGATTTTTTTAAGTCTGGTTTAACGAGTGGTTGATTTGGTTTGAAATAAACTTTACATACACCGTTGATAGTCTGTTCACCCACTTTGATTTGAACTTTTTTACCGTCAGTTTGTCCATTGCATGCTTGAAGTTTTGCATTTTGACTAACTTGCTGTTGCATCAAACGTTGATCAAATTTTTGAACAAGCTCAGCACGTTTGGCATCTGTGAGCGGTTCACCTTTTTGTGAACGGTTAGCTTGGACCGAAGCTGGCTTTTCAGCTTTAAATTGGGCACGTGCTTGCTCATGCATTTTTTTCATATCAGCACGATCCGCTATGAAACGGATATGACAAGTACCATCAATATTTTGTTTATCAGTTTTGATTTGAACAGTTTGACCTACAGCTTTGCCGTCGCATGCTTGACGAATTTGCTGCATCATCGCTTTACGGTCAGCACGCGCTTGTTTGAATTGCTCGCGTTGTTCAGGTGTTAAACGTTCTTTATGATGATGTTTTTTATCAAAGTGACCCTTTTTAACTTCTTGAGGTGCTTGAGTTGTTGTTTGACATGCAGTAAGTGCGCCCATACTGATTAAACCAGTGGTCACCAATACAATTTTGTTCATCGCTTTCATTATGTTTATCCCCAAAGTTGTTTGGATTCGGTATAGGTAAAGATTAAATAATAAAGATGAAGAAACAATGGAGAGTTTTTTGAATCAGTGTTAGATACAATACTGAAAAACGAAGAAATAATGTGAGTTAAATTTGAATATACGTCGCGTACCAATCGCACTACGCTTATTTTTTACAGTACTGTTAACGACATTGCTCATTACGACGGTTAGCTTAAGTGTGCTGCATTGGACGATGCAAAAAAACTTCACCAAATATGTAGCTGATGTAGAAATGCAAAAGCTTGATCATCTAATCGATAATTTAGCGGGCGTATTCTCTGTTTATCAGGATTGGGGCAATGCTGTTCAAGCTCAGATTTTACAAATTGAAGGTGAAGCTGCACCCGATGATTATGATCGACTATCACGTTGGTGGTTACGTCGCCAATATGATATTGCATTGCAGCAGCGTTATTTCAAAGAGCATACATTAATTAGCGAAATTGAGTCACAAAGAACGCAAACTATTAGCCCTGAAGAGCTGAAAGTCTTAGAAGAAAATTTACCTTCTGCATTTCAGCCATTTGAAGGATTGCGTTTCCCATTAAGTTCAAATCAGAATCAGACAAGAACGACGAACAGTTCTGATAAATCACATGAAAATAAGCTTTCTAGTTTGAGAACTTCTGAATACCAGCAGGGCAAGAAACTATTTATATCTATGTCTGATCACTTGGGTTTAAGTTCTAGACTTTCCTTATATGATGCAAAACAACAGTTTATCTTGGGGGAACCATCAGAGAATATGGTGTCGTATCGACCGATCACAGTTGATGGCAATATTGTGGGGTATCTCGGGCTAAGACCTGTTTTAGATCAAGATGATGCTTTAAGTATTAATTTCTTTAGCAATCAAAAGCGTTATTTATTTTTAATATATATTCTGACATTTATTTCGAGTTTGGTTGCTGCCTTATTATTAGCAACTTATTTTAGAAAGCCAATTCAACGCTTATTAAATGCAACACGAGAATTAACCAAAGGAAATTTTCAGCATCAGGTGATAGTAAATCGTAACGATGAGCTTGGCGATCTTTCGACTGAAATTAATCAGTTAGCTGTGATTCTAGATCAGCATGAAAATTCTAGAAAGCAGTGGGTTGCAGACACTTCGCATGAGTTAAAAACGCCGCTGGCTGTTTTGCAAGCACAAATTGAAGCAATGCAAGATGGAATACGTAAACCAACGCCTGAACATTTTGCTTCAATGTTGGCACAAGTTTCGAGTCTGAAAAAATTAACACAAGATTTGGCTGCGTTAGCACAGGCTGAAGCACAACAACTCAATTTTGATTTCAATGAAATTGACCCTTGGAGTGTCGTGTTAAATGAGATTGAAAATTTCAAACCTAAATTTGAACAAGCCGATCTCACGATTAGCGCAGAGGGGCATGGAACGAAATTACAATTAGATGTAGATCGTTTTAAACAAATTATGGTCAACTTACTCGGTAATACTATTCGCTATACGGAAGCCGGTGGAAGAATTCATGTGCATACGATCGAAAACGATAAGACTTGGTCGGTGATTGTTGACGATAGCCCATTAGGTCTTACTGATGAGCAATTGGCTCATTTAGGTGAGCGTTTCTATCGAGCGGATGATTCTAGAACACGTAGTACTGGCGGAACTGGATTAGGACTAGCATTATCGTGCAAAATTACACAAGGCATGAAGGGCTCCTTGAAGTTTGACCACTCACCATTGGGTGGATTGCGCTGCATCCTCACATTTCCAAAGAAATCGTTTTAAATTGAAGAAGGGTGACATATGAAACATGTGATGCTGGTTGAAGATGAAGTAGAACTTGCTCAATTGGTGCGAGATTATCTTGAAGCAGCTGGCTTTGAAGTCAGTATGTTTCACGATGGTCAAGAGGCTTATGATAGCTTTTTACAACGTAAACCAAGTCTAATGGTTTTAGATTTGATGGTACCTCGTATGGATGGTCTCACGATCACCCGTAAAGTCCGTGAGCAGTCTGATTTGCCTATTATCATGGTGACAGCACGAACGGAAGAGATTGATCGTGTACTTGGTTTGAATATGGGGGCGGATGATTATGTTTGTAAACCATTTAGCCCTAAAGAGTTAGTTGCTCGTGTTCAAGCAGTGTTGCGACGTTTAGATCGTAAAGCAGAACCTGAAGAAAATAATTTATTCCGTATGGACAAAGGTCAACAACGAATTTGGTATCAAAACAAATCTTTAAATTTGACACCTACAGAATTTCGACTTCTTGAATTATTTTTAGAACACGTAGGTCAGGTGTACTCTCGTGCGCAATTATTGGATCATATCAACCCAGACAGTTTTGAAGTGGCAGATCGTGTGATTGATAGCCATATCAAAAACTTGCGCCGTAAAATCTCGGATGCCGCGGAAACAGGTAATCGCCATGAATGGGTTCAAGCTGTTTATGGGGTGGGATATCGTTTCGAATATCCTGAAGATTGATTCTTTGTGATAAAAAAAAGCGAATCTAGAAGTTCGCTTTTTTTTGGTGCGTTGGTTTTGGTTAGGGTCTCTACAATTGGCCATTTCATATGCAACTTTCATGTAACTTTGTTAGGATATGAGCTTATTAAAGGTGGCTATCGTATTTTTATTTAAAGTAAGCTTCGACTCTAGCTTTTACTATAGGATCAACATCATCAACCATATAAAAACAATATCTATATTTTTCGATCAAAACACTAATATATTTTTGTTTATCAGGAACTGTGTGCTTTAAGATTATCTGTGCAGCTACGGTTATTAAGTTATTTGATTGGCGCATCAAGGTGATCAGCATCTCATCTTTATATCCCATAACATCTCTAGTAAATGACTGTTTTCCAGTATGTACTATGGAGTTAAGTTGCTTCAAATGATATTTTTTGAAATCACAAAGGGTCTGAATTATTGGCTGAGCAGGTAAGTTTGCAGCACTAAGCTTATCAAGCATTTCAGAAATCATTGGACATGCGTCGGATTCAAATTGCTCTTCAAATGTGTAACTAAATTGCAATTTTGATATTTGATGATTACTTGCAAGAAATAATAACCAATATGCTCTGACTACAGCTTCAAATTGTGATCTAAGTAAAATCATAGCTTGTGTTGGTAGATTTGAAGATAATAAACCACTTACTCCAAGCCCATGCTCAAATGAGATGTAAATACATTGTTTAACTAAGTCCAAACGCGGCCCACAATCGATAATGTCACTATTAATAATTTCTTGTTTTAGCTCTAAGATCATCTGAGTTGATAATCCAAAAAGTTGTTCTATATCCATCATGAATATCGTACTCATAGAGTTGTAATGATATAACCCAAATATAGAATAAGTTTTTCGTATTACTACTATTTATTAATTTAGCGTAATTATTGTTATAGAAAAGCAATTTTTAACTTTATTCAAATGACTCTGAGTAAAGCGATATGCTTTTGTTCGGCTTTTTTAAGCTTCGATACCACAAGATTATAGGAATTGGAGATCAAATCTTTGATAAGCTCTTCATCCAATTCAGATTCATCATAGATGGAAACCCAGTGTCGTTTATTCATGTGCCATCCAGATCGAATATAAGGATAAATATCTTTTAACATATGTCCATGATCTGGTTCGACTTTTAAATTAATCGCAGCTTTGCCTTGTAAATGAAATGCGAGCAAAAAGACTTTATCCATAATTTTATAAACATCACATCCCTCACCAAACGGTTGACTGACAGTGACTTCAGGAAGTTTTAAAGCTTGTGATGCTGCCAATTGATGTAAATGCATAGTCAAAACGAATGGGTATTGTGGATAATGATTAAATTATCCACAGAATGAGAGAGGTTTGTGAATAACTTATGATGAACAACTGACTTGAATTTCAGGGACATCACTAGCTAAAGGGCCTAAGTCTTCTGGTTGTTCAAGACGTTCTTGTTTGGTGTATGGTGTTTGAAGAAGTTTGAACAAGCGATCAACTTCAGAGAAATCATCACGTTCAGCAAGTTCAATTGCTTTCTGTGCCATATGGTTTCGTAGAACGTAGTGTGGATTGGCTGTTAACATCGCTTGATCGAGATCGTCAGTGTCTTGATTTTCTCGTATTGAGAGATATTGGTGAAGAAACCGCTCAAATGCGATACGATCAAGGCAATCATCTTTGATTTGTTCATACGCTTTATTCTGTAAACGAATAAAACTTTGGGTGTAATCAAGTTGTTCTGTTTGTAAAATATGTAGAAAAGCCATACCACAATCAAAGCTATCTTTATGAAAACTTGGTAATCCCATTTTTTGACTTAAACCAAGTTTATAGTGTTCCAGGAACGTTGGTTCATAGTGTTCTAAACAGTAAGACAAGTCTTGTTTCCATTGCTCTCGATCATAATTTTCTGGACAAAGATAAATGAGACTATTTAACCAAGTCCATAAATTCCAGTGCCCGATACTCGGTTGGTTCTGATACGTATAGCGTCCTTGGTAATCAGAATGATTGTTGATCCAATTAGGACGGAAACGCTCCATAAAACCATAAGGTCCGAAATCTAAAGTTGAGCCGGTAATATTCAGGTTGTCAGTATTCATGACCCCGTGCGCAAAACCAATCAGTTGCCACTTGGCGATCATGATCGCAGTACGTTGAATGACTTGAGTTGCAAAAGAGAGAACAGGTTGTTCTGTCTCCAAACATTCAGGGTAGTGCCATTCAATGCACTTTTGCGTAAATTCATGCAGTAGATCTGGCTGAAATTGATTAATCCACTCAAAGTGACCTAAGCGAATATGTGTATCACACGTACGCAACATCATCGCGCCACGTTCAAGTTTTTCTCGTTGTACACCTTGATCTGATGATACAAAACCAATCGCATTACTGGATTGAACACCTAGGGCATTGAGGGCGTGTCCAGCCAAATATTCACGAATAACGGAACGTAACACTGCACGACCATCGCCTCTCCGAGAATAGGGGGTAGAGCCAGCACCTTTAAGATGTAAATCGACCGTGTTGTTATTTTGATCCAGGATTTGAGCAATGAGTAAACCGCGACCGTCACCAAGCTGTCCAGCCCATTGTCCAAATTGGTGACCCGCGTATACCATCGCCAAAGGTTCAAACTCAGCAAAAGTTTTTTGCCCGCTACAGATTTCTACCCAGTTCATCTTATCTTCTTGAGTCCACAGTAACTCATCTGCAAGTGCTTCATTAAAATGACCAGGTTTAGCCCCTTTTAGCGGAAGAGGTTGTTGATGATGATACAGTCGAGCGGGTAGTGTGTTATAGCGAGAATTGAACTGCATATAATTTTTCAAAATGTGATGAACAACTTTGACTATAGCAAAATTCGATACATAAAACTGTGACTGCTACATTGGAAATGGTATCGAAAAAATAAAAAAAGCCCCGATCAACGGAGCTTTGGAGTAACTGAAGAGTCTCTTGAATGAGTTATTCAGATACTGGTGATTTCTTTAAATTACGAACCAATAAGTTCAATGTCTCTCTATGATGAGATAAACGTTGTTCAACCAATTGGAATTCAACTTTCAGTTTGCTATCCATTAAGTGAATTTTTTCAGCAACAGCTGCTTTTTTGGCATTAATTTCTTGCTCTTTAAGCTTCGCCCAATCATTTAAAGTTTGCGTAAATGCTTCATATTCTTGAGCAATTTTTGTTTTAACTGTCACGATATCATCATTCACGTTATGGCCGTAAACAGCGAGATCTTGTTGGGCATATTTAAACTTCATTGCAAGCTCAGCTTTTTTAATATTAAAACTTGGAATACGTCGTAAGTTTTTTGCGAGCCCTAGTTTTGAACACGTCCAGATCAACCATTTAGTTGGGTCGTACTGCCACCATTTTACGCCATTGCGATAGTCGTATTGGAAGATATGATGGTAGTTATGATAACCCTCACCCCAAGTCGCAATAGCAAGAACAAAGTTGTCACGTGCAGTATTTTCATCTGTGTACGGACGTTTGCCCCACATATGGCATAGCGAGTTGATAAAGAAAGTCACATGATGGCTTAAAATTAAGCGCATTAAACCACCCAACAATAATACTCCCCAGACATCACCAACTGCCCATCCAATAGGAAGAAGAATAGCGGCATGAACGACAATCACGAGAGGGATGTAATATTTATCTTGGAACATGACAATTTTGTCAGCCAATAAATCAGGGGCGTTTTTGTAATTTGCTTCAGCTGCTGGATAGTTGCGTAGCATCCAACCGATGTGCGCGTACCAGAAGCCATTTTTAATTGAATAGGGATCTTTTTCTACATCATCAACATGACGATGATGGGTACGGTGACCTGAGGCCCAATACAAAATGCTGTTTTGTACAGCAAAGGTTCCCATAATCATTAAAATGATTTTGAGTGGTACAGTCGCTTCATAAGCACGATGTGCCCATAAGCGGTGATAACCTGCGGTAATGCCAAGACTGCTCAGACCCAACAGCGCAAACATGCTGATCCACGCAGCAAGCGAGAAATCATGATGATAAGCATAAAGTGGAATCGCAATAACGGCGACAATAGGTAAAAACACCAATGCAAATACTGCAATCCAGTTGATTGGGGCTTTGGGTAGGGGAGCATTCATCTCCAACAGCACTCCTAGAACCTTTAATAGGTTAAAACTAAATCCACTCACAAATTTGTGAGGTTAGACTCGTTAATACTAACATGGGCGAACATGTGTTCACTAGCATTATTGTACAGTTGTATTGTTTAAACCGTAACAGAATACATCATTGTATAAATTCGACTTTGGACGAATTTCAGAAAATAAATTAGAAAAAATAATCAAATAAGTTTTTGAATTTGAAAATATTATAGGTGAGACATCATTAACTTGGGATAATCAGTAATTAAGCCTTGAATTCCTAAATCCTTAAGCTGTTTAGCACGATCTATATGATTGACTGTCCAAATACTAATATTTAAATTTGCGGAAAGTGTGGAGGCAATGATCTCATTTGTAGCAAGTTCGTTCATCCAACCAATTTGACAACATTCAAATTTCAAAGCTTGATCAATGGCTGCATGCTTTATATCGGTTTCAACCAGTAATCCACGCTTAAACCTTGATTTTTGCTGTTGAAGGGCTTGATGAATTTTAGGATCGAAACTGGTGATAATGGCGGAATCTTCAAAGCCTATTAATTGTTGATCTAAGGCTTCGACAATCTTTTCTGCGGCCTTCATCGATTCTACAGCTTTGACCTCAACTTCAATATGATTAAAATTATGAATAATTTTGAGGGTTTGATCGAGTAGAGGCGTAGCTTCGACTTTATTCCATTCAGACCACGTTACGGCATGATTATACTGCGCTAAATCTTGCTCATCACATTCGTATAAATGTTTAGCTTGGCCTGTAGTACGAATAAAGTCATCATCATGCATCACGATCAGCGCATTATCTTTGAGTTGACGAACGTCAAATTCTACAGCGCGGATACCAATATCTTGAATATATTGAAATCCACCGAGGGTGTTTTCAGGTGCTTCCCCACGCGCACCACGATGACCAATTATTTTCATAAAACACCCTGAAATTTCAGGGTGATTTTAGTGCTAAATCATGAATGAAATATGACGATTTTAAATCAAAATTTTGATCAAAAAAGCATTTTAAGTGGATGGGGCAATCAACATGAAGACCTTTTTACACTTTTAAGGTCAGGGCTCAATCGTCTCATTGATATTCTTTTGCCAAAGCACTTCTGAGCCACCTTCAGCACGTTGTAAGGTACGAGATGCGACGAATAACCAATCAGATAAGCGGTTCAAAAGTTGCAATGATGTAGCTTGGATATTTTGATCACGTTGATGGACAGACATCACGCTGCGTTCAGCTCTACGGCAGACAGCACGTGCTTGATGTGCATAGCTACAGACTAATGTACCAGCTGGCAAAATAAAGTCTTTTAGCATGGGTAATGCTTCGTTCATACGATCAATATCATTTTCTAAAAATTCAATACATACTGGTTGAACCAAGTTAAATCCAGGAATGCAGACTTCGCCGCCTAAATCAAATAACCAATGTTGAATCAGACTGAGTGATTTATCCCATTGAGCTTTGTCTTCAATGCTACTTAAAGCAATGTGCGAACGTAATACACCAATGGTCGCATTGAGTTCATCGACATCACCTAACGCATCGATACGTAAATCATCTTTAGGTACACGTGAACCATCGCCTAGTCCGGTAGTGCCCGTATCTCCCGTGCGGGTATAAATTTTACTTAAACGGTGACCCATGAGGTTTCCTTTAAATTTTTTTAAGTGCTAGATATGAAAAGAATCATGCCATAGGCATGACATGATTCTCAAAAGTATTTATGAGTCAAAGAATGCTTAGTATCTGAATGTCACACCAGCAGAAGCTAAACGTCCACCATTGACATAATATTGCTCACCAGCACTGTGAACAGTTTTATAGTTCACATCACCAACGTTTTCAATATTGGTAAACAGTTTTACATGCGGGTTAAGGTTCCAGAATGCATTTAAGTCTACTCGAGCATATCCTGGAATATCTTGGCTAAAATCCTTTGCTTTTGATTTGGCAACGAGCGAAGCACTTAAACCATAATTTGCATTTTGTAAACCTGCTGAAACAGTAACTGATTGACGAGGACGACGTAATAACTCAGTATTTTTTTCAGTATCTTCAGTTTTGATATATGTATAGCCTGCATTGATAAAGTACTGATCATTTGTCCACTGTGCTGTCAATTCACCGCCTGTCATTTGTGCTTTATCAACGTTTTGGTTTTGGTAAGTTGGGAACGTATTCACCCAATCGCCATCACAAGTACTGACGCAGATTGAATCAATTAGATTATCAACTTTGGTATAGAAAGCAGAAGCACCCAATGAAATATTAAGAGGGATTTTTTGGTCAATACCAATTTCATAAGAAATGCTTTCTTCTGGCTTAAGTTGCTCATTACCACCATAGGCATATAGATCATTTAATGTAGGTGCTTTAAATGCAGTGCCAATATTGGTGTAAATACTTGTTGTAGGAAGCAATTGGTATCTGAATGCACCCTGCATGACTGTGTGTGAACCAAACTTTTCATTGTCTTCTAAGCGGATGCCAGCTTGCGTACTCAAGCCATCGGCTTGATATTGATGCTGAATATAGTAACCTGTTGAATTAATATCTTCGTTTAATGCATCGGTTTTAGCTTCAGTATTACGTTGGGTCACACCAACTAGAATATTTTGGGCTGGTACAAAATTCCATTTGCTATAAAGCTCAGCCTCTTGAGTTGTACTGTGTACAAAACTATTAGAAGTTACTTGCTCCAAATCATCTTTAAATTGGGATAAACGTGCATGAACTTCAAGCTGATCAGTTGGGTTAATGCGTCCCTTTGCATTTATGATTTCATTTTCAAAATCTTGACTTGAGAATGTACCCCAGTTGTTGTATTCCCCATTTCCTGAGTTCTGACTGAAATCTAAAGATGCAGCATAACGTTTTTGATCTATACCAAACTTGGCACTATAACCTTTTTGATCAAAGCTATAGTTACGTTTATCATTCATATTAAATACTGGCGTACCGTCAGTTTCTAATATTTGACCTCGAACTTGTGCATAGATGCCATTTTCAGCTAAATCTGCGCCAACAATCGATTTATAGGTGTTATTTTCACCAATTTCACCTGTAATAAAAGCTGTAGTTTTTTCTGGTGTGCGCGTGACAAATTGAACCACCCCTCCAATTGCATCAGTTCCATAAAGTACAGATGCTGGACCTTTTAGAACTTCAATTTGTTTAAGATCGGTGGTGTCTAAAAATGGAATAGAGGCAGCACCAGTTGTCGCTGTATTTAAGCGGACGCCGTCACGTAGCACTAGAGTTTGATTTGAATTCGTGCCTCGTAAAAAAATTGAAGTTTGTTGACCGTAACCGCCAGATTGAACCACGTTAATGCTAGGATCTGTTTTAAGTAGGTCTGGCAGAGCTTTAATTGGTGACTGTTCGAGAATCTGTGGCTGGATAATTGAAATACGTGCAGGTACGTTTTCAAGCTTTTCTTCTGAGCGAGTAGCTGTGATTACAATAGTTTCTAAAGTTGCATTAGAAGTTATTTGTTCTTGAGCAAAAACTGATGTAGTAAAACCCATCGCAATAGCGATTGCACCAACCAAAGCTGTTGGTTGACATTGAATAGACATAACGTGCTCCATACATTCACTTCCCCGTGAATGATTGAGTGGAAGAACACAACAAGCAGGTATCCGGACTCAAATGTAGTAACTGGATTACTTACATTTCCACCTTCCCACATATGACATGCAGTGGTGTAAATCTCTAAAAATCAGAAATCTATTGAGAAATGCTTTTCATTTTTTACCGTTGCGGGGGCAGTGTTGGATTTTCACCAACTTCCCTAAAGCGATTGCTTTGACTTGTTGCAATTTGAGCGCAGTATAAAGAGCGCTTCTCATTTAAACAATCTTCACACCGAATATTCTGAGTGAACTTTACGCAAGATGAAAAAATTGCTTTACAATGAAGCGCCCAAAAATGATAGATCGGCTATGATGAGGGTGGATTAGAGCTAGAATAGATGCGAACTCGTGCAAAAATATGTGGGATTACCCGATTAGAAGATGTCCAAGCTGTTGTGCAAGCTGGTGCGGATGCCATAGGACTTGTGTTTTTTCCACCAAGTCCAAGACACGTAGATGTTGAGCAAGCAGCACTGTTGGTTCAAGCGATTCCTGCTTATATTCAATCAGTTGGATTATTTGTTAATAGTTCAGCCGAAGAGATCCAAAACATACTTAAAAAAGTCCCTTTAGATATTTTGCAGTTTCATGGCGATGAAAGTCCAGAACAGTGCAAACAAATTGCTCAAGCAGTGGGTCGCCGCTGGTATAAAGCAATTCAAGTAAAACCAGAACTAGATATCGTTGAAGAAATCAATAAATATCAAAAGTTTGGTGCGAGTGCTGTGTTGTTGGATGCATGGCATCCAGATTTAAAGGGCGGAACAGGCCACAGCTTTGATTGGACAACATTTCCAAAATTAAATATTCCATTGATCTTGGCAGGAGGACTAAACCCTGACAATATCGAGCAAGCAATTCTTACAACACAAGCATATGCTGTGGATGTGAGCGGCGGTGTAGAGTCCGCAAAAGGTATAAAAGACCAACAACTCGTAGAACGCTTTATGCAAGGAGTCCATCGTGGATCAGCAAACCGTTAATCAACAAGATCAAGTGATTGACTATACCCAATACCCTGATGCAAAAGGGCATTTCGGTATCCATGGCGGACGTTTTGTGTCAGAAACTCTAATGGCTGCACTAGAAGATCTAGAGCAACTGTATTTCCGAATGAAAAATGACGAACAGTTTTTGGCAGAATTCGACCGTGACCTCGCTTTTTATGTAGGTCGTCCAAGTCCGCTTTATTATGCTGAGCGATGGTCAAAGGAGTTGGGTGGTGCACAAATCTATTTAAAACGAGAAGACTTGAACCATACTGGCTCCCATAAAGTAAATAACACGATTGGTCAGGCTTTACTGGCGAAGTTATCAGGCAAAAAACGTATTATTGCTGAGACTGGTGCAGGTCAACATGGTGTGGCAACAGCGACCATCGCAGCGCGTTTAGGGCTTGAATGTGTTGTATACATGGGTGCAGATGATGTGAAACGCCAAGCGATGAATGTATATCGTATGCGTTTATTGGGCGCGACTGTTGTTCCTGTCGAAAGTGGTTCTAAAACATTAAAAGATGCCATGAATGAAGCCATGCGTGATTGGGTAACAAATGTCGATTCTACCTATTACGTGATTGGTACAGTTGCAGGTCCACATCCATATCCTCAATTGGTACGTGATTTCCAATCGATCATTGGTCGTGAAGCACGCCGTCAAATTCAAGAGCAAGCAGGTCGTCTACCAGATGCATTGGTTGCTTGTGTCGGCGGTGGTTCAAATGCGATGGGCTTGTTCTATCCATTCCTGAATGATCAAGAGGTGAAAATGTACGGTGTTGAAGCTGCTGGTTACGGTATTGAAACTGGCAAACACTCTGCTCCATTAAATGCTGGTCATGTTGGTGTGCTGCATGGTAACCGTACTTATCTGATGTCAGATGCGCAAGGTCAGATTATTGAAACACACTCAATTTCAGCAGGTTTGGATTATCCTGGTGTAGGCCCAGAGCATAGCTTCTTAAAAGATATGAAGCGTGTTGAGTATGTTCCAATTAATGACAATGAAGCATTACAAGGCTTCCGTGACTTAACTAAGATTGAAGGTATTATTCCTGCACTTGAAAGTTCGCATGCGATGGCATATGTGACTAAGTTGGCTCCAACGATGTCTAAAGATCAAATTATTATTGCGACGGTTTCAGGTCGTGGTGATAAAGACTTAATGACAGTTGCACGCATTGATGGCGTGGAAATGGTAGAGATGTAATTCACCCTTTAAGCCTCTCCCTTTGGAATGGGAAGCACTGCTTCGTAAGGGGAGAGGTGCTATTTAGAAAATCGCATTTAAGCCATTGTATGCGATTTTTTTATGCGCTCTAGAAAAGCTAAAATATTTTCCTAAAATTTGATTTTTGGATCGGCGACATGGATGTCGTCTGTATTTCTGTGATACAGGCAAGTATCATCAGAAATACAAAATGATTTTGTTACTTTTACCGAAAAAAAGTAAGGCAGTTTGGAGTGTGAATCTATTTGAGATTCAGATTTGAAGAGCTATTTCATGGACTTACTTTTACGTTACTTTGGAAAAGCCCAAAGTAACCGAAGGCTTTCTGTTGAGCAGATATTACATTCTTGTAATACTGCTCAACGGGGGACATCCATGTCGCCACCACGTATCCATTATCGTTGAATTGGTCAGGTTAATCTTTAAACCCTGTATAAAAATCAGTAACACAGCCAATCCATTCTTTTCAGTAGTGGCAAATCCAAATTCAGGTATGATTAATGGTCTTGTCAAAGCCAAAGGAAATCAACCATGCCAAGCCTATTTCTTGTAATGCTCGGTGGTCGTCATGCACGTGCCAATACTGAAGTGCATGATGTGGTTTTGGCTGTTGGGGATTCACTTGAAGAAGTCTATCCTCAACTCAAAAATGCTTGGTTTGGTGAGCAGAAAGGTTTACATATTGATGCTTGGGCGAAGGTAAATGGAGTGGAGTATAATGAGCAGCAATTCCAAATCCATTTTACAGATGCAGCTCCTAATGAAAACGAAATGAAACTCTGGTTGATTAATTTAGGTGGGTACCACGTTAATGAGTTCGGAGAGTTACATCGTTATGTATTAGTACCCGCTTTAAATAGTTCATCGGCTAAAGAGCGTGGAAAATCATTCTTTGGAAAAGATTGGCAAAAACAGCATACAGATCGGGTTTTGGACGTTGATGATTGTATTGCCATTGATCATGTGCATGGTCGTTATGTGCAATTGATTGAGGGTCAATTTAAAGAAGGGTACTGGGAAAATACATACATCACGATCGGATAATTTTTAATAAAGAACAAATTTACTATCTATATGAATTTATGTGCTAAGAATGGTTAAATAAAATCTTTATGTGGAATAAGTACTGGAATCCAGAGCTTGTCTATATATCAGTGATTCGAGTGATTACATATCAATAAAACCGCTATTAAATATGTAAAAAACGCATTTTATTGATAGATGAATAAAAGCTATGCTGTGCTTCGTTAAAATTAAACTACTAGCTGTACGCCATGTATTTATATACTGATTTCGATCAGCAACTGATCAATGAACGTGTTGCACAATTCCGTGATCAAACGGAACGTTATTTAGCTGGAAAGCTTACTGAAGATGAATATCGTCCATTACGTTTACAAAATGGATTATATGTTCAGCGTTATGCGCCGATGCTTCGCGTCGCTGTACCTTATGGTTTGATGAACTCTAAACAGCTTCGTAAAATTGCTGAACTCGCTAAAGCGTATGACCGTGGTTATGCACACGTTTCTACTCGTCAAAACTTTCAATTTAACTGGCCAGCATTAGAAAATGTGCCAGACATGTTGCAAGAGTTGGCATCAGTTCAAATGCATGCGATTCAAACATCTGGTAACTGTATTCGTAATACAACAACAGACCAATATGCAGGTGTCGTTGCTGGTGAAATTGAAGATCCAAGACCGACATGTGAGTTGATTCGTCAGTGGTCAACTTTCCATCCAGAATTTGCATTCTTGCCACGTAAGTTCAAGATCGCAGTTTCTGCACTTGCTGAAATCGACCGTGCTGCAACAGCATTTCATGATATCGGAGTGTATATCGTTCGCAATGAAGCGGGTGAAATGGGCTACAAAATCATGGTTGGCGGTGGTTTAGGTCGTACACCGATCATTGGTGCTGTGATCAAAGAGTGGTTGCCACGTGAAGACCTTATTGCTTACTTAGAAGCAGTACTTCGTGTGTATAACTTACACGGTCGTCGTGATAACAAATATAAAGCTCGTATCAAAATCTTGGTAAAAGCTTTAACACCTGAAGTTTTTGCTGAAAAAGTTGAAGCTGAATTTGCACATACGATTAAAACTTTAAAAGTTGATGCAGACACTCTGGCGAAAATGGACCAGAACTTCACACCATTTGCGTACCAAGATTATGCAGATGAAGACTTCTCAGAACTGTTTGCTACACATCCGAAATTCAAACAATGGTTTAACATCAATACCAATGCACACAAAGTGAAAGGTTACCGCATCGTAACAATTTCATTGAAACGTGCAGGCGTTGCACCGGGTGACGTGACTACTGAAGAAATGAACTTGATTGCTGATCTTGCGGATAAGTACACTTTTGGTGAATTGCGTACCACGCATGAGCAAAACATTGCCCTTGTCGATGTACCGCAAAAAGATTTATTTGAGCTTTGGGCGATTCTTGAAAAGAATAACTTGGCTCGCGCGCACATTGGTTTCTTAACTGATATTATCTGCTGTCCAGGTGGTGATTTCTGTTCGTTGGCAAATGCGAAATCTATTCCGATTTCTGAAGCGATTTCACGCCGTTTTGATGATTTAGATACGATTTACAACTTAGGTAAATTAGACTTGAACATCTCAGGTTGTATGAATGCCTGTGGTCATCACCATGTGGGTAATATTGGTATTTTAGGTGTCGACAAGAAAGGCGCAGAATTCTACCAAATTACATTGGGTGGTAATGCAGACCATGATGCTTCAATCGGTGACATCTTAGGACCATCATTTGCTGCTGAAAAAGTACCAGATGTGGTGGAAGAAATTTTGAACACTTATCTTGATTTACGTCAAGAAGGTGAAGAGTTCATTGATACTTATCGCCGTGTCGGCATTCAACCATTTAAGGAGCGTGCATATGCTTAATACCGCACTACAAGTGCTCTCTAAGGATGGCACGATTGCAGACAATACTTATCAACTGATTGGTGAAGATGGCGTATTGCCACAAGGTGATGTGGTTTTAACGGTGGAGCAGTTAGACCAGCTTGCCAATGTTTCAGGTAAAAAAGCACTTTACCTAACCGTAGATGCCTCACCTGAAAACAATGAATTCCCACTTGATCAGCTTGATGCAATTTTTATTGAGTTTGCAGGTTTTAATGATGGTCGTGGGTATTCATTTGCCGCATTGTTACGTCGCCAAGGCTTCCAAGGCGAACTTCGTGCAATAGGTGATGTATTCAAAGACGTGTTGAACTACATGAAGCGTTCTGGTTTCGATACTTTTGTGATTAAAGAGGGTAAAGATATTGCAGAAGCAGCAGCAGGTTTAAACGACTTTACTCAACCTTACCAAGCGTCCACCGCTGTACCAAAACCAAATTATCAAACGGGTGCTTAATTTTATTAAGTGATAAAAAAACTGAACTTAGGTTCAGTTTTTTTTATTTGATGGAAACAAGATTTCGGTATTCATAGTTCAGCCTAAGCGCTATTCAAAATGACACATAGAAGGTCAAAGTTTAATCATAAGTCTATTTAGAGCAGAATTTTTTAATTCATTCAGAAATATATAGCGACAAAGCCTTTAGTGCAGCGGTTTTTTATATGATTCAATTGATCGATTAACACTGATTTAAATGATAAATTTGCTCCAAAAAAGTGCAGTTTATTGTAGTATGTTAGTATTCATTTGATCATTTTTGGTGCGGGTTTTTCTCCATTCAATCAGACTGTTTTGCGGTATATGTTTAGTACTCAGTCTAGTGATCTTGCCATCATTTAAATAGTGAAGCAGTTGTTATGCAAAATTTGATTCGTATTGGTATTGTTGGTTATGGCAACCTCGGTCGTGGCGTTGAAACGTCAATTCAAAAGAACCCAGATTTAGAGCTTGTGGGAATTTTTACACGCCGTGCACCTGAATCAGTGTCTCCTTGCTTTAGTGACACGAAAGTTTTTCATATGGATGACTTAAATGACCTTCAAGACAAAATTGATGTGTTGATCTTATGTGGTGGATCTAAAGATGATCTTCCAAAACAAACACCAGAATTGGCAAGTAAATTCAACACAGTAGATAGTTTTGATACGCATGCACGTATTCCTGAGTTTTTTGAAGCAGTGAATGAGCCTGCACTTGCTAACAAAAAAACGGCAATGATTTCGATTGGATGGGATCCAGGCATGTTCTCAATTAATCGTCTATTTGGTGAGGCATTATTACCAGATGGTGAAACCTATACTTTCTGGGGTAAGGGTTTGAGTCAAGGTCACTCAGATGCGATTCGCCGTGTGGCGGGTGTTAAAGCAGGTGTTCAATATACTATTCCATCACAAGATGCGATTGATAAAGTTCGTAGTGGTTCACGTCCTGTATTAACCACTAAAGAAAAGCATACTCGTGAATGTTATGTTGTGCTTGAAAATGGTGCTGACGCTGAAGCCGTAAAGCAGGCGATTGTGACCATGCCAGACTATTTTGCAGAGTACAACACGACTGTGAACTTCATTGATGAAGAAACGCTTCGTAACGAGCATAATCGTATGCCCCATGGTGGATTTGTCATTCGCAGTGGTAATAGTAGTGCAGAGCAGACTCAAGTAATGGAGTTTTCGTTGAAATTAGATAGCAATCCTGAGTTTACTGCAAGTGTACTTGTGGCTTATGCACGTGCATGCTACCGCATGAATCAAATGGGTCAATATGGCGCGAAAACTGCATTTGACGTTGCACCAGGCTTATTGTCAATGAAATCTCCAGAGCAACTACGTAAAGAAATTCTTTAAGTCTAATAATTCAAAGTTATGCTTTGAATTGAGATTATAAAAAAGCCTCTAGCTAAGCAGAGGCTTTTTTATTTCCCTTCTTTTTGTAGAGGAGGGGCTTTAGAAGCTTTAGATTAACTCAATCGCCACTGCAGTTGCTTCGCCACCACCGATACAAAGCGCAGCAATACCACGTTTACCACCTGTGCGTTTAAGTGCATGGATTAACGTTAAAATAATCCGTGAACCTGTAGATCCTACTGGATGTCCTAAAGCACATGCTCCGCCGTTGATATTTACTTTTTCAGGGTCGAGTTTGAACTCATCAATAGGACACATCGTGACCATTGCAAAAGCTTCGTTGATTTCCCAAAGGTCGACTTCTGCGACATCCCAACCTGTTTTATCGAGAACCTTTTGGATTGCACCGACTGGTGCAATCGTAAATTCAGACGGATGTTGTGAATTAGAAGCATATGCCACAATTTTGGCTAAAGGATTTAAACCCTTTGCATGTGCTTGCTCAGATGAGCTGATAACCAAGGCTGAAGCACCATCAGAGATCGAGCTGGCATTGGCAGCAGTGATCGTACCATCTTTAGCAAAAGCTGGGCGAAGTGTTGGGATTTTATCGATGTTTGCGTTAAAAGGTTGCTCATCTTTATCTACAATGACATCACCTT
Organism: Acinetobacter sp. 24-47-67; assembly: GCF_056779735.1. Taxonomy (NCBI): domain Bacteria; kingdom Pseudomonadati; phylum Pseudomonadota; class Gammaproteobacteria; order Moraxellales; family Moraxellaceae; genus Acinetobacter; species Acinetobacter sp. 24-47-67. The sequence continues at coordinate 65,876 of NZ_JBWYIK010000008.1, read as the reverse complement.
TACGTGTTGACACAGTAACAGGGACGATTTCATCGTTGAAGTAGCCTTCAGTAATCGCAGTTTGAGCGCGTCTTAATGAACGTATTGCGAAGTCATCCATTTGCTCACGGGTGTAACCTTTGGTATTAGCCATATCTTGAGCAAATGAGCCCATTAAACGACCAGTTTCAGCATCTTCTAAACCATCGAAGAACATATGATCTTTGATTTCACCATGACCCATGCGGTAACCACCACGTGCTTTAGGTAAGACGTAAGGAGCGTTGGTCATAGACTCCATACCGCCTGCAACCACAAAATTTGCTGAACCAGCTTTAATCATATCAGCTGCTTGCATCACAGCTTTCATGCCTGACCCACATAATTTATTGATTGTCACTGCACCTGTCGAGTCAGGTAGACCAGCTTTGCGCATGGCTTGGCGAGCAGGGCCTTGTTTTAAACCTGCAGGCAAAACGCAACCCATAATGACTTCTTCAATGTCTGCTGGCTGCAAACCCGAGCGTGAGATAGCCTCTTTAATGGTCGCTGCACCCAGTTCTGGTGCAGTCACACTTGATAAACTTCCCTGAAAGCCGCCCATTGCTGTACGTGCACCATTAAGGATGACGATATCAGTCATTATTCTCTCCAATTTATTTAGCTTTGTTTTACAGCTTGAGTATATGTAATATCAGGCCAATTAATATTGGCTATAGTGTGTAAAATGTGACTGATAAGTTGTCATTCACATGTCTTAGTTTCTTCAAGACGAGTCTGTCCCATCATTGATAGTCTAACGATTAGATTTGATTTATTTGAATGTGCACAGTATTTGAAATGTCCCATTGATCCACGTGGTAAACCAGAGTCTGGTTGAAAGGTGATTGTATTCCTACTGGTAACACCACCTCTCCAACTAAAATCACCATATTGATAATCAGTCGTAGTAACTTGAATAAGCTTTTCGTGAGGATCGAATTCTTGATTGTGATTCTGATCTAGAAAGATGATAAACCCTTTATGCCATTGACTGTTCGTACACGATTTTAAATCTTGAGAAGCACAGATAATCACAGGGCTTCGGTAACTTACAGCATTGGCTTTAGCTTGGCTGATGGCCTGCCGTACCGTGCTAAGAATTTGCGCCCTTTCTTGATTTTCACGAAATTCATGATAATGAGGGAGTGCTATCATCACAAGAATACTAATAATGACGATCGTGAAAATGAGTTCTAAAAGGGTAAAAGCAAGAGATTTACAATAGGAATACATTTTAAAGCTTCTAGTATTTGTTAATTATTTGAATTTATAGATAATCTTGGTGAAGTTGTATTATAAGCTGAAGTGCTAAAAAATGATTACTATCACCTTTGAATGCTGTTAATATACCAAAAATGAAAAGATAAGTTATTCATGCTGATAAATTGAGTAAAAAATTACCGAATTACAACGGAAATTGTAAGTAATTTTGTCAATAATTTACTTGATTAAAGTAATCAAACACTTGGAATTCACTTTAAGTGTTTGTATGATTCAACATGAGTAGCTTAAAAAAAATACTGGGGTATAAAAAAGCCTATCTCAGGAAGCCATAATTATTTTAGGCTGAGCTTGAAAAACAATTGTTATCTCTGGAGGATATCCATGAAATTGAGTCGTATCGCACTTGCTATGCTTGTTGCTGCTCCATTCGCTGCTGCTAATGCTGGTGTAACTGTTACTCCACTATTAGTGGGTTACACATTCCAAGACACTCAACATAATAACGGTGCTGCTGATCATTTATCTGACAGCAATATCGAATTACAAGACGATTTATTCGTTGGTGCTGCGTTAGGTATTGAGCTTACTCCATGGTTAGGTTTTGAAGCTGAATATAACCAAGTAAAAGGTGATATCGAAGGCACAATTACTGGTACTGATGTTGGCGAGTACAAGCAAACTCAAATCAATGGTAACTTCTATGTTACTTCTGATTTAATCACTAAGAACTATGACAGCAAAATTAAGCCGTACGTTCTTTTAGGTGCTGGTCACTACAAATATGAATACGATGGTGTAAATCTTAAAGATGATGAAGGTACTTTAGGTAATGCGGGTGTGGGTGCTTTCTGGCGCTTGAACGATGCTCTATCTGTTCGTACAGAAGCTCGTGCAACTTATAACATCGACGAAGATTTCTGGAACTACACAGCACTTGCTGGTCTTAACGTAGTTTTAGGCGGTCACTTGAAGCCAGCTGCTGAAGTAGTAGAAGTTGCTCCAGTTCAACCAGCTCCAGCTCCAGTTCAACCAGCTCCACAAGAGTTGACTGAAGATCTTAACATGGAACTTCGCGTATTCTTCGATACGAACAAGTCTAACATCAAAGATCAGTACAAGCCTGAAATTGCTAAAGTAGCTGAAAAATTAAACGAATATCCAAATGCAACTGCTCGTATTGAAGGTCACACTGATAATACTGGTCCGCGTGCGTTGAACGAACGTTTATCTTTAGCTCGTGCTAACTCTGTGAAATCTGCTCTTGTAAGTGAATACAACATTGACGCTTCTCGTTTAGCGACTCAAGGTTTCGCTTGGGATCAACCAATTGCTGACAACGCAACTAAAGAAGGTCGTGCGATGAACCGTCGTGTATTCGCTACGATTTCTGGTAGCCGTACAGTAGTTGCTCAACCTGAAGCAGCAGCTCAATAATCTTTAATAGATTATAAAAGACAGCTCTTCGGAGCTGTTTTTTTTACCCATTTTTTATAAATGTGATATATTTCACAAAATATAATCAACAACACAATGAGAATAAAGATGAAATATAGTTTAATAGCAAGCCTATGCATTACTTTAACTTTGACAGCTTGTGCAACGACAAAGATACAATCAACTAATAGTGTACAAGACTTGGATCAAAAGATACTAAATGAATTAAAACAAGGTCTACCGCTGTATTTTAATCACAATTCCCGTCAAATAGATGTCCGATATGAACCTTATTTAACAGCAGCTTCAAAAATTCTGGCGCAGAATAAAAGTTTTATACTTCAAGTGGATGGACATACAGATAATCGAGGGTCAGTATCAGCGAATCAAAAAGTATCTCTTGAGCGAGCAAATGCTGTGCGTAATGAATTGGTGATGCAATATAATGTTGATCCTAAACAAATTTCGACACAAGGCTATGGCCCAAATCAGCCAATTGCGGATAACACGACAGAAGAGGGTCGAGCATTGAATCGTCGAGTGAATTTAACCTTAAAAATACAATAAGATCAGAATCTAACAATAAAAAAACAGCTCAATTTGAGCTGTTTTTTTATTTTATTAGTCTTGATCGACTTGAATTGGTTTTACATCCATATCTTGATATTGAATCAACTTGGTTTTGTACTTGAACTTATAAACTAGCCATATTGCTAAGAATAAGAAGATCCCAATATATGTGGAGACTACTGCGATCCACTCCCCATCAAGTACGGCTTGATAATTTTGACCTAACACAACGATTGCACACAAAATAAAAGCGAACCACGGTGCAAAAGGGAAAAATTTTGCACGATATGCTAAATCTTCTAACTTATATCCTTGAGCCAAATAGCCTTTCCTGAATCGGTAATGAGAGATTGCGATACCGAGCCATACGATAAAGCCACACATACCAGACATATTCAGAAGCCAATTAAATACTTCCTCTTCACCAATAAATGTCGTCAAGAAGCATAGTGCTGCGATTGCTGTCGTAGCATAAAGTGCATTCATTGGTACACCGCGACCATCAAGTTTGGAGAAAACTTTGGGTGCACTTCCATTTTTTGCCATATCAAACAGCATTCGTGTGGAAGAGTACATTCCTGAATTTCCGGCAGAAAGGATAGCCGTAAGAATGACCGCATTCATGACACTTGCAGCGAAAGCAAAGCCTGCTTGTTCATAGAGTAAAGTAAAAGGTGATAATGCAATATTCTCATCTGAAGCAGCTTGCATTAGACGAGGATCATCATACGCAATCAATGTACCGATAATAAAAATACATACGATATAGAATAAGAGAATACGCCAGAAGATCTGTTTAATCGCAATAGGAATGGTTTTCTTCGGATCTTTCGACTCACCAGCGGCAACACCAACCATTTCAGTACCTTGAAATGAGAATCCTGCGATCATCGCAACACCAATTAATGCCGACAAACCACCTACAAATGGCGCTTCTCCCTTTGACCAATTTGCGAAAGTTGCAACATTGGGTGTCATCATGATTTTGGCAATCATGAAAATTCCAATGATGATAAATGCAATTATGGCAAGAACTTTAATGAGTGAGAAAAAGAACTCAGACTCACCAAAACCTTTGACTGTTAAGGCATTAATACCAAAAACGATAGCAAGGAAAATGGCACTCCAATAGAAACCTGGGATATCAGGAAACCAAAATTTCATGATGAATTGAACTGCAACAAGTTCAAATGCGACGGTTATCGCCCAGTTGTACCAATAGTTCCATCCTAGTGCGAATCCAAATCCACCTTCGACATATTTGGTGCCATAAGTGAAGAAAGCACCTGATGTTGGATTGTGTGTTGCGAGTTCGCCTAAGCTGGTCATGAGGAAGTAAATCATTACGCCAATTAAACAATAGGCAAGTAATGCACCACCAGGGCCAGCATTGGCAATTGTTGCACCCGAAGCTAGGAATAGTCCTGTACCGATAGAACCACCAATGGCGATCATATTAAGATGGCGTGCTCCAAGCTTTCGCTTAAGTTGACCGGTTTCGCTCATCGAAAGTTCCTTATGATTTCTTTTGAGTACTTGCAAACAGTACTTTAAAGCCTTGTTGATCAGTCAAAGTTTCACATTGACCAAAATTTTGCTCAATGAGAGTTGGGTAGTTTAAAAAACGATTTGCCACGATCCAAAGTTCACCACCAGATTTTAGATGGCGACGTGATGTCTTACAAAGATTCTCACTCGCATTGTAATCAGTGTATATACCCTGATGGAAAGGAGGGTTACTGACGATGGCATGTAAAAATAGTGGCGCATCTTCAATGCCAGTCACAGCTTTGATTTCGAGCTGTTCTGGTGACAAATTATTTTTTTCAAATGTTAGGCGGGTGGAGGCGAGCGCAAAAGCATCCACATCAAGCGCAAAAATACGATTTTTGGGATTCAATTTGGCTAAATATGCACTGATAATGCCAGCACCACAACCGAAGTCAGCGATTTTACCTGAACTCACTCGATTGAGGTAGGGGAGAAATACAGCTGTACCAATATCAAGTTTATTTTGACTAAATACACCAGGTAAAGCATAAATCTGTAATTCGCCATTCGGTGTTTGAATTGTATATTGTTGAGCCCAATTTTCTAAAGCTCGAGGCGTAGGAGTCTGATCGATTATTAATTGCCACATTTGACAATGACGAGCGCTGTCTAGTTTGACACATTTGCCAAATGGAACGAGTTGTTTTGCTGCTCGTTCAATGCCACCTTTCTTTTCACCCACAAGAAAAATTGATCCACCAAGACCGAGTTTTAATATCACACAGTGTAGTAAGTAATTCAAAAGCTCTTTGGCTTTAGGCACAAAAACAATGACTTGATCATATTCTGCTTGAGGGATATCCGTCCCAAAATGAACAGGAATATTTTGATTTTGGAAAAATAGAAAGTCGTTATAATTCCATGTCCATACTGAAGTCTGAATATTTTTATCGAGCTGAGTGCTTAAGTCATCAGTTGGCGCATTGACTAATAATATTCGACCTTTCAGAAAGTTATGTTGACGAATAACAACTTCACTTTGAGGAACCATATATTTCTCCACAGAATAAAAGAGCCCAGACAATGCTGGGCAGTCTTTGATTCAATCTAAATTATTTCTTTGCTTCAGGTAGAACGAAGTTCAAGATCAAGGCTGCAATGCCGCCAGTTGCTACACCAGAGCTAAATATATTACGAATGAGTTCAGGCATATGTTCAAGAATCTGTGGAACTTGAGCAACACCTAAACCAAGAGCAAGTGAAATTGCAATAATAAGCAATGCACGGCGGTCAAGCTGAATACCAGAAAGGATATTAATCCCGGATGCTGCAACAGCCCCAAACATCACCATGACAGCGCCCCCCAGTACAGCTTGAGGAACAGCTTGGATGATGGCAGCCACTGCTGGTAGTAAACCCAAAATAACTAATAGAGCGGCGATCCATATACCCACATGGCGACTAGCGACACCAGTTAATTGGATTACTCCGTTGTTTTGAGCAAAAACAGAACTCGGGAAAGTATTAAATAAGCCTGCGAGTAAGGAGTTTGCACCGTTGACGAGTACACCACCTTTAATGCGCTCCATCCATTTCGGACCATCAACAGGCTGATTAGACAACTTAGAGGTCGCGGTGATATCACCAATCGCTTCTAATGAAGTAACCAGATAAATAAATGCCATTGGTATAAATAAACTCCAAGAGAAGTCTAAGCCAAAGTGCATTGGTGTAGGGATTTGAACCAAAGGTGCATTTTCTAAGCCAGAAAAATCTAAATGGCCCATGAAGCCTGCTAACGCATAACCTACGATCAGTGCAATTAATATCGCACTACTCTTGACCCATGTAACATTTAAGCGGTTTAAGAGAATGATTAATGCCAAAACAGTACAAGACATAATGAGATTGTCTGTATTGGCAAAAGTATTATTCCCCATCGCTTGGTAACCACCACCCATTGAGATTAAACCTTCTTTAATCAAGGTTAAGCCAATGAGAAGTACAACAATACCAGTCACAAGTGGAGTAATGAGTTTTTTCACCCATGGTAATATGCGTGAAACGCCCATTTCAATGAATGAGCCTGCAATCACGACACCAAAAATTGAACCCATAACAGTTTCAACTGGAGTTCCCGCGGCAACCATTGCTGAGCCAATCCCAATAATAGGACCGATAAAGTTAAAACTTGTACCTTGAACAATCAGTAAGCCTGCACCGAAAGGACCAACCTTTTTACTTTGTAAGAATGTCGCAATACCTGAAATCACCAATGACATGGAGAGGATCATGTTTGTATCTTCTTTAGAAACACCTAAAGCCAAACAGATCAATAGACCAGGAGTAACAATCGGAACAATAATGGCAAGTAAATGCTGAATGGCAGCGAGAAAAGCGATGAACGGTTTTGGTTTATCGTCTAAACCATAAACAAGATCGAGTTTCGGTTCTTGAGATTGGTCGGGAGCAGACATGGTCTATACCATCTAGATTAAGCGAAAGTGCCGACATTCTAATCGAGTTACATGGGTTTACAAAACCGAAACATAACCATTCGTCAAAAAAAAATGAAATTGTAAAGAAACAGTCACTATAAAAGTTTAGGATTTTTCTGTATAATTTGCCCTCAAATTTAAAGCGTATCGAATTTACATGTCAGATATTAAAACTCTCCGTAATATTGCCATCATCGCACACGTCGACCATGGTAAAACGACTCTTGTCGACAAACTTTTACAACAATCAGGTGCTTTGGGTGAACGCGCGGGTGAGATCGAGCGTGTCATGGATTCAGGCGCTATTGAAAGTGAACGTGGTATTACCATTCTTGCAAAAAATACTGCAATCAAATGGTTAGATAAACGTACTGATACTGAATACCGTATCAACATCGTGGATACCCCGGGACACGCCGACTTCGGTGGTGAAGTTGAACGTGTAATGTCGATGGTTGATTGTGTACTTCTTTTGGTAGACTCACAAGAAGGTCCAATGCCACAAACTCGTTTCGTAACGCAAAAAGCGTTCGCACGTGGTTTGAAACCAATCGTAATTATCAACAAAGTTGACAAGCCTAATGCGCGTCCTGACTGGGTAATCGATCAAGTATTCGATTTATTTGATAACCTTGGTGGTACTGACGAACAGTTAGACTTCCCTGTGGTTTATGCTTCTGGTCTTCGTGGTGTAGCAGGTCCTTCACCAGAAGAATTGGCTGAAGACATGACTCCGTTGTTCCAAACAATCGTAGACATCGTTGAGCCGCCAGCAGTGGATGTTGATGGTCCATTCCAAATGCAAGTGTCTTCACTTGACTATAACAGCTTCGTTGGTGTTATTGGTGTTGGTCGTATCCAACGTGGTTCAGTGAAATTGAACACACCTGTAACGGTAATCGACAAAGATGGTAAAACACGTAACGGTCGTATCTTAAAAATCATGGGTTACCATGGTTTGGAGCGTATTGACGTTGAATCTGCTTCTGCAGGTGACATCGTATGTGTAACAGGTATGGACGAACTTCATATCTCTGACACGATTTGTGATCCTAAACATGTTGAAGCATTGCCACCGCTTTCTGTAGATGAGCCTACAGTATCGATGACATTCCAAGTTAACAACTCACCATTCGCCGGTAAAGAAGGTAAGTTTGTGACCTCACGTAACATCCGTGAACGTCTTGATCGCGAATTAATTCACAACGTAGCACTTCGTGTAGAAGATACTGACAGTCCTGACCGTTTTAAAGTGTCGGGCCGTGGTGAACTTCACCTTTCGGTATTGATCGAAAACATGCGTCGTGAAGGCTTCGAGATGGGTGTATCTCGTCCGCAAGTAATCTTGAAAGAGATTGACGGCGAAATGCAAGAGCCATACGAAAACGTAACATTTGACGTAGAAGAACAGCATCAAGGTGCTGTAATGGAACAAATGGGTAACCGTAAAGGTGAAATGACCAATATGGAAGTCGACGGTAAAGGTCGTATTCGTATTGAAGCAACTGTACCTTCACGTGGCTTGATTGGTTTCCGTTCAGAATTCATGACCATGACTTCAGGTACTGGTATCATGACCTCAAGTTTCTCGCACTATGGACCAATGAAACAAGGTTCTGTTGCAAAACGTCAAAACGGTGTGTTGATTTCTATGGTTCAAGGTACATGCTTGGGCTATGCATTGTTCAGTTTACAAGACCGTGGTCGTCTATTTGCTAAACCTCAGTTAGAAGTTTACGAAGGTATGATTATTGGTATTAACTCTCGTTCTGACGATATGGTTGTAAACCCAACTAAAGCGAAACAATTAACAAACGTTCGTGCATCAGGTACTGATGATGCATTAACACTTGTTCCTGCGATTGAATATACGTTAGAACAAGCACTTGAATTTATTCAAGATGATGAGCTTGTTGAAGTTACACCTAAATCAATTCGTATTCGTAAGCGTTGGTTGACTGAAAACGAACGTAAACGTAATAAATCTTAATTGATTTAAATAAAAAAACCGCTCAAAAGAGCGGTTTTTTTATATCTTGACTACATCATTTAAGATATGAAATAAAAGTTGTTGAATTGTTGTAGTTGATTTGGACAAGATCTTGTTTATTTAAACAGAGATACTTATGATTTTGGTGGAAAACCAACGAGTTTAGACGGAAATATCATTAAGAATAATGTATATTATGTCACATTAATGCATAGAAAAAATTTTGGAGAAAAAATGAGCATTATTAAAGAGTTTAAAGAATTTGCCGTGAAAGGCAATGTAATGGATCTGGCGGTCGGTGTGATCATTGGTGGGGCGTTTGGTAAAATCATCGATTCAATGGTGAAAGATGTCATCATGCCAATTATCAGTTGGATCTTAGGCGGTGATGTTGATTATTCAAACTGGTTTGTTGTATTAGGAGATAATCCAAATAACCTTACAACGCTTGCTGCCGCTCAAGAAGCGGGTTTAAATGTTTTGGCTTACGGTAATTTCTTGACGATTCTCATCAACTTCATCCTGCTTGCATGGGTGGTATTCTGGTTAGTGAAATTGATGAATAAAATGCGTCGTAAGCAAGAGGAGCAAGCTCCAGCACCTGAAGCTACTCCAGAAGATATCGAATTACTTCGTGAAATTCGTGACGAATTAAAACGTAAAGGTTAATGCTTTTACAATGAAAACGGCGCTAAATGCGCCGTTTTTTATATCTCATCATTTTTTTAAAATCGCCCGAAATCCCCCTTTGTCAAAGGGAGGCTGGGAGGTATTGATTCTTAGCTCTCCCTTGCGAAGCGATGCTTCTCATCTCCTAAAAGGAGAGGGAAATCCAGGAAGTTTAAAAATCCATACGAAATTTAATTTCGAGTAAATGCCAGCCGAATTGACTCTTAATTGGTCCATGTAATTCACGTTCAGCCAAACTAAAAACTGCCTTATCGATAGGACCAACCAATTGTCCTTTCTTTACCTCACCTAATTCCCCTCCTTTTTTTCCTGAGGGACAAGTTGAGTGTTGCTTAGCAATTTTAGCAAAATCAGCACCGTCTTTAAGCTTTTGTTTAAGTTGGATACACAGGTCTTTATCTTTGACTAAAATATGCCGAACAATTGCTGATTTCATTTGGATTTTACCTTTGATACAGGATTATTTGAGGCTTGAGGTCGCTTAAGCGGTTGACACTCAGGGCAAAAAACAGAAGCACGTTGCCCGAGCTTAATATTTTCTAAAGTTGTTTCACAGTTGATGCACATTTCACCAGCGCGCCCATAAGCCAATAGCGTTTGTTGAAAGTAGCCATTTTCGCCCATGGCATTGGTGTAATCACGTAAAGTAGATCCGCCTAAATCAATTGCTTGTTTAAGGATTCGTTTGATTTCAATGACAAATTTTTCAATTTGTGACCGTGTAAGACTAGAGGCGGGTTGTGCAGGATGAATGCCCAAATTAAACAGACTTTCAGTTGCGTAAATATTTCCAACACCCACAACAATGTGGTTATCCATAATTGCAACTTTGACTGCAACACTCTTATTTTTAAATTTCTGCTCTAGATAGTCCGCATTAAAAGCTTCACTTAAAGGTTCAGGGCCAAGCGTATCTAAAAGTTTGGATTGAGCATGATCATCTAGCCATAAAATGCAACCAAAACGACGAGGATCGTGGTAGCGTAATTGGATATCATCGAATTGAATGATGAAATGATCATGCTTTCTCAACGCATCACATGAATCACTCAAACGAAAGCTTCCTGACATGCCCAAGTGCCATAACATGGTCACATTTTCAAATTGTGCCAAAATATATTTGGATCGACGTGTTAGCCCTATTAGTCGTTGACCGACCAATTGATTTACATCATTTGGTATAGGCCATCTCAGACTTGAATTATTGACTTGAACAGAAAGTACTTTTTGATTCAGCAAAGGGAGCAAGCTGGTTTTCGTGGTTTCAACTTCAGGTAATTCAGGCATGGAAACTCTGTTAAATGGGCGAGTAGAAAAATATTGGGTTAAATGAGGATATTGCAAGCAGCATCGAGTGAACTACAAGATATTACGCTTGAATAGAATATGATACACAATCCATCTAGTGCCTTCATGGTTAAGTTTTAAAATGTTTTTTAAAGCATTCAATGATGAAATGAACTTAGATGATTTATCACGTAAATGCGTTGTACACTGCTACAAATAAATCAATTTAAAATCAGGGAGATTCAGTGTGGCAAAATTATTTGAGCCAATTCAATTCGGAAATTTATCACTCAAAAATAGAATTATTATTGCTCCCATGTGTCAGTATTCTGCGAATGAAGCAGGGGAGCATAGTTTTTGGCATGAACAACAATGGGCGAGTTATGCATTGTCGGGAGCTGGATTATATATTATTGAAGCAACTGCGGTACAAGCTGTAGGTCGTATCAGTTTTGCAGATTTAGGGTTATGGAATGATTTACAACGTGCACAATTAAAAGCATTGATTGATAAGGTAAAATCGATTGCTCCAACGCCAATCGCCATTCAGTTAGCGCACGCGGGACGTAAAGCTTCAACTGATAAACCATGGTTGGGACGTGGTCAATTCTCATCGAATCATGAACATGGCTGGCAAACGGTATCTGCAAGTGATTTACCATTTAATCCAGATGATCAGGCTCCTCATGAATTAAGTATCGAGGAAATCAAAAAAATTATCGATGACTTTGCAACTGCAGCAGTCAGATCTGTAGATGCAGGTTTTGATCTCATCGAAGTCCACGCGGCTCATGGTTATCTATTACATCAATTTATGTCCCCTTTATCTAATCGAAGAACAGATGAATATGGTGGAAGTTTTGAGAATCGCATTCGTCTAACTTTAGAGGTTTTTCAGGCGATCAAAAATGCTGTTCCAGACAACTATCCAATCGGTGTTCGTTTGTCTGCAACAGACTGGATGGAGCAAGAAAAGGGATGGAATATTGATGACTCAATTGGGTTATCAAAGGCATTAGAAAAACTTGGTGCCGTTTATATCCATGCATCATCTGGTGGATTACATGTCGATCAAAATATTCAGATTGGTCCTAATTACCAAGTTCCATTTGCGGAAGCAATCAAGAAACACGTAGACATTCCAGTGATTGCTGTTGGGCTGATCACTGAACCTCAACAGGCGGAAGATGTCTTACAACAAGGCAAAGCTGATGCAATCGGGCTCGCAAGGGCAATACTATTTAATCCAAGATGGCCATGGCATGCTGCTGCTCAATTAAAAGCAGAGGTTGAAATTAGTCCGCAATATTTACGATGCCAACCGCATGATGTGAAATCATTATTTAAGCCATATGCTGATAGATAAAATAGGCATAAAGGTATACTTAAAAAGTCATCCTGGGTAATTACGGCTGTTGTATGATAATTTGACTAACTCATACAATAGCTAGGGATGCTAAGTCATGGTTTTATCGGTCATTATTCCGATTTTTTTACTGCTTTTTTCGGGATATGCCTCGGTTAAACTGAATTTACTTAGCAAGGAACAAGTCTCTATTGTTGGTACATTCGTCATTCGAGTCGCTTTACCTGCTCTATTTTTACAAGCGCTTTCATCAAAAGATCTTGATGCGATATGGCAACCTGAACTTTTTTACAGTTATATTGTGGTGACCGCCTTTGTATTTGCAATCGCTTTAGGGGTTTTGGTAAAGCATTTTAAAAACAATTTAAGTGATGCTGCCATTCTCTCGATTGGAGCTTCAATGTCTAATACTGGATTACTTGGTACAGCCATTTTAAGTCTATTGATTGGTCATATCGCGCTTGCCTTTACTTCTTTAATCGTAATTATCGAAAGTGTTTTTCTTGTTCCTGCAGCTTTATTTATTGCGGGCTTGCAAGCTCAAAATCAGCAAGCACTACTCAATACATTAAAAAATAACTTTATAAATCTATGTAAAAATCCATTGTTTATTGGTGTGGTAATCGGAATTTTGTGCGCGGTTTTTCAGGTTAAACTGCCGCATTATATAGATCAAGTTTTCTTAATGATTGGTCAGACGGCATCTCCTTTGGCGTTATTTGTGATTGGCGGGAGCGTCGCAGGTTTAACCTTAAAATATGTCAACCAGCAGAGTCTTTATATTGTTCTATCATCCAACTTTATTTTTCCAATACTCATGTATTTGACTCTACGATTTATTGCTCAAGCACCGATGGATATCGTGTATGTAGGGACATTGATTGCAGCTTTACCTACACCTGCATTATTTGGAATGTTGGGACAAGCGTATGGGCTCAATGATCGTGCAATTACACCTTTATTGATGAGTACAGTGATTGGATTTATTGTGACTGCTGGATTAATTATTTTATGGTGGTAATTGAATAAAACTTAGAATGTAATCATAAATATCCTTTTCATATAAGAAAACCCTATCTCGTGATAGGGTTTTTGTATTTGAGCATCGGTTTAAAATTTAAATTAATGCTTATGATTTAGCTTTCGTATTTGCTGCAGGTTTTTTTGCATTCTCAGCAATCAGTTTGTTCACGATCGCTAGATTTTCCTTGGCTTGAGGAATATTTTCATCTGCTAAAGCACTAAATATTTTTTTTGCTTCAGGTAGGTTTTGCGGAACGATATTCCCGTTTACGAACATATTACCAATGGCCATAAGCGCAGGGATGTATCCTTTTTTACCTAAATCTTGAATGCTCGCTAAACCTTTTTTCACAGGCGCTTCAGTTTTAGTTTTGAAGCCTAATGAAATATCGTATAAAGCACGAGCATGAATGGCTGGATAACTTCCTTTCTTAATTAAAGGATCAAGTTTTTGTAACGCGAGCTTATCAGATTGTTCTTTGCCTTCAGAGAACAGCAGAACCGCAGATTCAACAATCGCATCTTCAAAACCTTGAGCCGCAGCTTTGTCTAGGTATTCACGAGATTTTTTTTCATTTTTGGTCAGACCCAAGCCACCAGTGGCATAGTTTTGCGCCAATACATAATTGGCTAGAGGATAGCCTGCAGTGCCAGCTTGTTCATAAAGTTGTACTGCTTTTTTGTTGTCTTGTTTGGTTCCTTGACCAGCTTGGGTCAGATATGCCAAGTTATAAGTCGCTTGAGGATTCCCAGCTTTTGATAAGCGTTCAAGTTCTTGGTAGGCCGCATTGTAATTCTTTGCTTGAATCAGTTCCTGTACTTTGCTGAATACAGGATCGACTGGTGCGGCAGCGAAGCTAAATGAGGTGGCAACAGCGAGTAAAGCACCACATAATATTTTTTTCATAATTGTTTTATACCTATCTTAAAAGCAACCCTATTTATTTGATGTAAATAGAGTTTTATACCATTTAATCATAGTCCGAATTATGTGAATGTAAATATATAATATGTATACATCCTTCAAATTTAGCTTCGCTTTGTGAATAAAGTCTGATTATTGCAATGTGTGCATATAAACGATACTGGATTTATGTTGTTCAGCCTTGAATATATGGATTTAACCAAAATTTTAATGCACTAGTAGTTCTTCGATGGTTTTGCTTAAATACGCATTGTGCAATGAGGTGGTCAACGATGTTTATAAAAGGCATTAAACGTAATTACGATAAAGTTTTTCAAGATGATTCAATCCCAGATGAACAAAAGATAGATGCGCTCTTATTGAAACTTGGCGAGCAGTATTTGGTGAGTCAGGAGAATCGAGTGTATGTATTCCAAAAAGGTGATTTAACCGTAAAGTTTGATGCTAAACACGCGAGAGCATTTCATTTTAAAGATTATGTGGTGAAGGATATGAATAAATTATTTCATGGCTTTTAGAATAAACCTCCTAGCGATATAGGAGGTTTTTTATGAGTCATCTCTCAATCGATTGACAGTTAAAATCTATTTCATCTAACGCCTTGGTCTTATTTTCATATCTTTATCAATAAAAAAACTCTATTATAAAACGATACGAAACGTATCGTTTTATTTGTGAGGATTTCATGACAGTCGATGACAAAAGTGCACGACGCCGATCATGTATTTTAGCTTCAGTCAAACAGGCTTTGAATGAAGTGGAATATCACCAACTGACAGTAGAAGACATTGCTTCACGTGCTGGAGTGGGAAAGTCGACTATTTATCGATGGTGGTCACATAAATCTGAATTGGTTCTGGACACCTTTAAAGAGCTCACACTCTCAATTTTTGAGTTTGAGCCAGAGCTCGACCTTGAACAAAATCTTAATCAACAATTGCTTCGTTTGGCTAAGGCTTTAGATCATCCAGTGGGACGAGCGATGTTGGTGGTTATGGCGAATCATCGTGAATTAGCTGCAACATTCTTCAAGCAATATTTATTACCTAAACGAGTTCAACTGCATCAACTGATCCAACAGGCGATTGAGGCGGGGGAGCTGATTGAACATGATCACTATGATTTGGTACTTGATCGACTGTATGGTCCTATTCATTACCAAATTATTTTCTTTAATCATTTGCCTGATGAGCACTATATCCGTCAATTGGTCAAACTGAGTTTAGATCCATTACGTCCTCACGCCTAAACATTAATGCGACAAGAGTAGATTTTCATGAGTGTAACCACCGAACGACTTTGGAATCGTTCATTTATCTTGTGTGTATTAAATAATTTATTTGTTTTTATTTACTACTTTGCCATGTTGGCTGTCCTTCCGATTTACATTGTGAAGGACTTAGCGGGATCAGTTGAAGAAGCAGGATTAGCGTTAACGCTTTTTCTCGCCTCATCAATAGCAGTACGACCATTTTCAGGCATGATCATTCAAAAAATGGGTAAGCGACTCACTATGCGTGGATCGAGCACGTTTTTTGCGGTCTTTGCATTTGCTTATTTATTCATTGATAACATGTGGTCATTGTTGCTTATACGATTTTTACATGGGATATGGTTTAGTGTGTTGACCACTGTGGCTGTTCCAGTCGCGAATGACTTTATTCCTGAGCATCGTAAAGGTGAAGGCATGGGCTATTATGTGATGTCCACAAACCTAGGTGTGGTATTTGGACCGTTAATTGCGCTCACCATGATTCAATTTTATAGCTTCCAAATTTTATTCGGTGCTCTCGCGGTGCTCATCAGTTTAGGTCTAATTTTTAGCTGGCTATTAAATATTCCAGCGAATCAGATACCTCAGCAAAATAAAATGAATAAAAAAGGTTTTAAGCTAGACGATTTTCTTGAGCCTAAAGTTTTTGCTGTAAGTGGTGTTGCTTTACTTACAGCTTTTGCTTACTCGAGTATTACCAGTTTTATTACGGTTTATAGTGAGAGCAAACAACTGCTGGCGTACACCAGTGTATTTTTTATATTGTTTGCGGCGTCGATGTTAATTGTAAGACCTTGGGTCGGTAAAATTTATGATCGTCAAGGTCCGAGTGCTGTTATCGTCCCTTCTTTCATATTTTTTGCGATTGGACTTGTGGTCGTAACACTAGTCAATAATCAGTGGATGTTGTGGTTATCTGCAATTTTTATTGGAATTGGATATGGTTCAGTATTTCCTTGTTTGCAAACGCTCACCATTCAAACCGTAGATAAACATCGGATGGGGCATGCAATATCAACATTCTTTATTTGTTTTGATATTGGTCTGGCAGTTGGTTCAGTTGTAATGGGATTGGTTATTGCACAATGGAGCTTTGAATTTATGTACTGGTGTTGTGCTGTATTGGTCATATTAAACCTGATCATTTATCGGAAATATGTTCCAAATCCTCAGCCTATTAGTTAATAAAAAAACCTCCTAAATGGAGGTTTTTTTAGATTATTTTACTGTGGTCTAGCCACATCACCATTTAAATACTCAGGCAAATCTAAAACAGTCACGTCTAACTCTTCTAATGCTTCAGGGCGTGCCACCACTAAAGCGATATAACCGTTTTCAAATGCCGCACTATTAACGATTTGTACACTTTTATCGAGTTGTTCAGCTTCTGCAGGTACAGCACCTGTACCCTGAATTAAATGTAACCACGCTTTCGGTTTAGCTTTAAACCATAAACGTGCAATCACTTCCTGACCCAAGTAACAACCCTTGTCGTAGTGAACGCCTTCGCGTTGATGTAAACGAAGTTCTTGGGGTTGGAACACGTGTTCAATGGCTTGATCAATGTAAGCTTGACCATGTTGAATGGCCTGAACTTGCCAAGCGGCAATATCTGTTACTTCTGCTGAGAACGTTGTGGTGTCACCTTGAAGCGTAGGATAGACCTGACTAGCTTCTTCAAGTTTCATTTTGGAAAAAGCACCGAATTTTTTAATGTGTTTGGAAAATTCTTCAGCTTGATCTTGAGTGGTTACAATGACGAAGCTTTCAGGATTCAGCTTTGTTAGCCATAAACCAAAGTGAATTCGACCTTTTAAATCACAAATTGCTGTGTAGCGCGTGATATTTTCCTCAAGGCGTTCAACATGCAACGTCACTTGACCTTGTAAAAATTTTTGAGCATCCACGCCATTAAGCGTAAATGAGGAGAAAGATAAATTGTTCATTTTCTATGCTCGAATCTGAATCTAATACTAAAGAATTATCCCAATTTTCCACTATTTTTCAAAAAAAAGCACATAACCGCTAATTTAACTGTGTTATTTGAAACAAAATATTTCAAAAACCCTATTTTTTATACCTAAGTATATGAAATATATAAGATTTGGGAAATGGACTTTCAGCAGTGTACTATGCCATCACAAATGATGAAATCTCATCAACAACAAAATGTTTAGAAAGTTTAGAAAAAAGATGCTCAAGGCAAGGCAGGAACGCGATGAATAACAACTACCGTAAACCACTGCAAGGTACCCAGCTCGAATATTATGATGTGCGTCAAGCCGTTGAAGATATTCAGCCAGGCGCATACGCAAAACTCCCATATACTTCTAAAGTGCTTGCAGAGCAATTGGTACGCCGTTGCGACCCTACAATTTTAGAGCAGTCTCTTAAAGAATTAATCTTTAACAAACAAGACCACGATTTCCCTTGGTATCCAGCACGTGTGGTCTGCCACGATATTTTAGGTCAAACAGCATTGGTGGACCTTGCAGGTTTGCGTGATGCGATTGCCGATCAAGGTGGAGACCCATCTAAAGTCAATCCAGTGGTACCAACTCAGCTGATTGTCGATCACTCACTCGCAGTCGAGTACGGTGGTTTTGATCCTGATGCATTTGAGAAAAACCGTGCAGTGGAAGATCGCCGTAATGAAGACCGTTTCCATTTTATTGAATGGACCAAAACTGCCTTTGAAAATGTTGATGTAATCCCTGCGGGTAATGGCATCATGCATCAAATCAACTTGGAGAAAATGTCTCCAGTGATTCAAAACCGTGGTGGCGTAGCTTTCCCTGATACGTGTGTGGGTACTGATTCACATACCCCACATACCGATGCTTTAGGTGTCATTTCAATTGGTGTCGGTGGCTTAGAAGCTGAAAACGTGATGCTTGGCCGTGCATCTTGGATGCGTCTCCCTGACATTATCGGCGTGGAACTGATTGGTCAGCGTAAGCCGGGTATTACCGCAACTGATATCGTATTGGCTTTAACTGAGTTCTTGCGTAAAGAACGTGTAGTCGGTGCTTATTTAGAGTTCTTTGGCGAAGGTGCGGACACCATGTCGATTGGTGACCGTGCAACCATCTCCAATATGACCCCTGAATACGGTGCAACGGCTGCGATGTTCTATATTGACCAAAATACCATTGATTATTTAACCCTTACAGGTCGTGAGCCTGAGCAAGTGAAGCTTGTTGAAAGCTATGCCAAAGAAATTGGTCTTTGGGCAAGTGATATGACTAAAGCCGAGTACCCACGTGTACTCCGTTTTGATTTATCGACTGTGACGCGTAACATTGCAGGGCCATCTAATCCACATGCGCGTGTGTCGACAAGCGATTTAAAAGCGAAAGGCATTGCAGGCAATTTAGAAGCAGCACGTGCTCAAGAAGCAGAAGGCTTAATGCCTGATGGTGCAATCATCATCGCTGCAATTACATCATGTACCAATACATCAAACCCACGTAATACAGTGGCAGCAGGCTTGCTTGCTCGTAAAGCGAATGAATTAGGTTTGGTACGCAAACCATGGGTGAAATCATCTTTTGCACCGGGTTCTAAAGCAGCAGCATTGTATTTAGAAGAAGCAGGTGTACTCGGTGATTTAGAAAAACTCGGTTTTGGTATCGTGGCGTATGCATGTACCACATGTAACGGGATGTCAGGTGCGTTAGATCCAAAAATCCAACAAGAAATTATCGACCGTGACCTCTACGCAACGGCTGTTTTATCAGGTAACCGTAACTTTGATGGTCGTATCCATCCTTATGCAAAACAAGCGTTCTTGGCATCTCCACCTTTAGTTGTGGCGTATGCGATTGCAGGGACGATTCGGTTTGACATCGAAACTGATGCGCTAGGGTACGATAAAGACGGTAACCCAATTTACCTCAAAGACATTTGGCCATCTGATGAAGAAATTGATGCACTGGTAAAAGTTGCGGTAAAACCTGAGCAATTTAAGAAAGTGTATATCCCAATGTTTGATTTGGGTGAGAAAGTTCAAGCTGCAAGCCCATTGTATGATTGGCGTCCGCAAAGTACTTATATCCGCCGTCCGCCATATTGGGAAGGCGCACTTGCAGCACCACGTACTTTAGCCAATATGCGTCCGCTTGCGATTTTAGGCGATAACATCACCACAGACCATTTATCACCATCGAATGCGATTATGATGGATTCGGCAGCAGGTGAATATCTACATAAAATGGGCGTGCCTGAGGAAGACTTTAACTCATATGCAACGCACCGTGGTGACCATTTAACGGCACAACGTGCGACCTTTGCCAATCCGAAATTGTATAACGAAATGGTGGTACGTTCGGACGGTACGATTAAGCAAGGTTCAAAAGCGCGTGTAGAGCCTGAAGGCGAAGTGATGCGTATGTGGGAAGCGATTGAAACCTACATGAACCGTAAACAGCCTTTAATTATTATTGCAGGGAAAGATTACGGACAAGGTTCTAGTCGTGACTGGGCTGCGAAAGGTGTGCGCCTTGCAGGTGTTGAAGCGATTGTGGCGGAAGGTTTTGAGCGTATCCACCGTACCAACTTAGTCGGTATGGGCGTATTACCGCTTGAGTTTAAGGCAGGAACTGACCGTAAAACTTTAGGTTTGGATGGTACAGAGCTGTATAGCGTGATTGGGAATATTGCACCTCGTTCGACTTTGACTTTAGTTATTGAGCGTTCAACGGTGGATGGTAAAAATCAAACGATTGAAGTGCCTGTTACGTGTCGTTTGGATACCGAAGAAGAAGTGTCTGTGTATGAAGCGGGTGGGGTATTGCAACGCTTTGCACAGGACTTTTTAGAAGGTTCAATCGCTTAAAGAGTTAAGTTAAAAGTTGTTGAATTTAGTTAAAAAAGACCCTACTTTAGAGTAGGGTCTTTAATAAGAGAAGAAAAATGGAAAAAATATATGAATCTAGAATTGTTGACGAATTTGAAGGGTGGGATGGTGATAAAACTTATGAACTTGATAATGGAAGTATATGGAAGTTAGCATCTTATAAATATAAATATGTTTATAAATATCGTCCCAAAGCCGCTATCTTTAGAAGTAATGGGTCTTATTATTTGCAAGTTGAAGGTATGGGAGAAGCTTTAAAAGTATATAGAATATGATTTCTAATAAATTCAATATTTTATAAATGAATATAAAAATAAAGATATATTAATTCGGATTTTTTAGATTTTTATGATGCATAGCTTAGTTGAAATTTTAAAAATACTTTCGAAATGTCGTTTGGATATTAAAAAAACACATATGTATGAAGTAGATGGAATCTACAACGCTTTGGATAGAATTTTTAACAGGTAACATAATTTGATAAATTGGTAACAAATCACTAATTTTTAATTAAAGATTTGATTTTTAGAACATTTGATTGTAAAGAAAGATTATATGCTTAGACGTTTTTGTAAATGGCATTCAGAAACCCAAAAAATCTTGGTTGTTGCATCATATCTTACAGGTATATTTCTAATAACATTTATAGGGTTATCTATTTATAAAGAAATATGGAATTTAGAATTAAATGAAATCGGTGATTCGTTGGCTGGGATGATAGGGAGTCTAGGATTTATTTGGTTAATTATCACTGTGTTAATACAAAATAGAGAGTTGCTTAATCAGGTTAAAGAATTAAGAGAAAGTAAAGATGCACTGAAAGCCCAATCACAATCTCTAGAATCTGCGGAAATATTTACTGCTTTAGAATATGTAGATAAGAAATTACCTGAGTTTGATAATAGATTAAAAGACATTAAAAAAATCATTGTTGATGAGCTTGAAATTTTTTTATCAAAATATCCTTCTGATAGAGCTAAACATATAACTTTAAAACCAAAGTTAGATCTTTGTGAAGTTTGGGGATATTTTATCAAAGAAGATAAATTGAAAGGAATTCAACTTATCTATTCGATAGATGATATCAAAGATGAATTCGATTACGAGGCATATCTTAAGTTAGAAACAATTAGAAGAAATATGGGGTACGCAATTAAGTTTTTGGATAACTTATCTGTGAATGCAAGAAATGAAGTTAAGTTGATTATAAATACTAGAATTGAATATTATGAGATTAGTCATGATATTGATTGGTATCGAGACTGGTATAAAACGTTATCAGGAATAGAGAAATCTATCAAAACTAAAATCTATCAAAATAATCTTGCGCCTTCGGCAATCGCTAATTTTATTATTGGGCAATCACTAGAAAGAGATAATGATGTGTAAGTATATAAGTTGCAAAAAAAATCTGAAAACTAGTTAGATTTATCTTCGCCCAATCGCCATCATCATCTGTCGAAATGGACAATAAAAAGCCATTCATTCTCCGTTATAGTGATCTCACCATTTCTAAAATTATACGGAGAACAAAAATGGTTACAGCTGGCTCTAAACCGGGAACAGGTTTCTATTTTTGCGTTCAATGTGGGCATCGTGCTTACTTAGAAATTGGTACTGATCGTTTACCACCGTGTACCAAATGCTTAAGCAATCAATTTAAAAAATAATTCGCTCAAGCAAACACACTAAAACAGACACCACTGTTTTAAACAAAAGCCCTATTACACCATAGGGCTTTTTTGTTACCTTAAGAAAATTAAAAACATATAAATAAAAAGGTTTGCTATGGAAACAATACTCGGTTTATGTCTTGGTATAGGATTGAGTGCTGCATGTGGCTTCCGCGTATTTGTTCCCTTATTGGTGATGAGTATTGCTGCTATTATGGGCATTTTTGAACCCATAAAAGGTTTTGAATGGTTGGCGATGCCAGCGGTCTGTATTGCACTCGGTTTTGCCACACTGTGTGAAATAGGCGCTTATTACATCCCATGGGTAGACAACTTACTCGACACCATTGCAACACCTGCCGCGATGGTGGCTGGAACATTGACGACCATGGCGGTAAGCTCTGGCGAAATGTCGCAATTTGCAAGTTGGGCTGCTGCAATCATCGTTGGTGGTGGAACAGCAGGAGCAGTGCAACTTGGGACAGTGGCAGCACGGGGCGTATCGACCGCAACCACGGGTGGCGTGGCAAATCCTGTGGTTTCTACAGGTGAGTGGGTCAGCGCATTGGTGATTTCCGTATTGTCATTTTTTATACCAGTATTGGTAGTGATCGCTTTACTAATTGGTGTGGTTTGGGCAGTACGTTGGTTCAAAAAGAAAAAGCAGCGTCAAGCTGATGCTCAGTAAATTTATAAAAGAAGTATTAAAAATACTCGGATAAAGAATGAAAAATATATTGGCATTTTTTCAAGTTTTAATTGGGCTTTACTTTTTGGGTGATCTGATTAGACAGAATCCAAAGATTGATGGGTTTTTACAAAATACTGAAAAAAAATTTTCAAATTGGAATCACAAGCTCAAAGATTCAAATGCAAAATCAGGCTTATTTTTGTTGAAGAAGATTCATGGTTACTTATCTATAATTTTTATCATTATATTTCTCGTTATCCAAAAATTATGGCCTTCACAAATTTATTTGCTTCATCTTCTGTCCGCTGCTTTCGTTGCTTGTATATTTGTTTGGTTGTCTTTGACCTGGACAATTGATCATAAAAACATGATCCTTTCGATGGCAAAGCAAGTTGCTTTTTTAAGTGTAACGCCTTTTATTGCAGGAATAATGGACTATCTTTTTTCATTAAATTTTACAGCAATATTTGTTCAGATATACAACACGCTCGCACAGACACTGCATTTGGAACCGAGCGGGATGCATCATCCAATTATTATGGGGCTTGTAGGTAGTCTTATTTTGACAAGCTTATTTGTCATCTATTACATAATAATGTGGGTGATTTCGCTACCAACACTACTGATTTTTCTATTATTTATGCTGAGTGCTCAGAGAATTGCCAGATTAATTAACAGTATTGCGCCTAAACAGCCTTTAATGGGTTTAGCTGTAATATTGTTTATCATTCTGACGTTTGTTCAAGTAAATATCTAAATTATTCAGTGGATGAATTGAATTTACAGACTTCTGAATAAACTATATCTTTGATTTTTAAGTGAGATTGTTTAAATATTTAAAAACCACGATCAATTTTACAGCTATTTTAGCTCAGCATTGGTCTAAAGCTTGCTTTAGATTTATAGCACTTAAGCTCATTGAAGACTGAAATAAACTTATAGGATCACCCTGTGAATACAGTACAAGAAAAATCCCGCGCAAAACTTCCTTTTAAAGTCCACATGATGGCAGGCTGGCCGTTGTTACTACTGATTATTGGTGGTGCTGTGGGTGGTTCACTCGGTGCAATTGCTTATACAATTAACCTCAAAATTTATAAATCTGAATTATCTCAACTACAAAAAGTAATAGCTAATCTTATGTGTGGCATGTTTGCCATGATGTTGTGGTGGAGCATTGCATCTTGGATTCAAGCCAGTCTCTAAAATGGAAGGTCAACTTGAATTTTAATTGCAATATTTAGCTAAAAATCGCTAAAAAAAGTGTATCAATGAACCTATTTGGGAAAAAATATTATATTTATAAGGTGATATGAAATATTTTTTTATTCGATGCTAAAATTCGTTAATCTTAGGAAATTAATCCCGACGCAGTCTCGCTATTATATATCTCAAGGGTGTGACGGGATCGAAAAGAGTAGATTGCTACCAGTTGCGTACGGCGTGCGTGTAGTACTTACCCAAAAGGTCTTGATTCGGCTTAGGACGCTATAAACCAGAAGTTTATAGGCAATAGGGTTATAACTTACAAAGTTATAATAGTTGAAGTAAACAACATGTTTTCCCTGACACCCTCAAAATTCTCTTAAAAAAAATTATAATTCTCAATTCTCAATTCTCAATTCTCAATTCTCAATTCTCAATTCTCAATTCTCAATTCTCAATTCTCAATTCTCAATTCTCAATTCTCAATTCTCAATTCTCAATTCTCAGTTCTCAATTCTCAATTCTCAATTCTCAGTTCTCAAATCGCTCATCTTATAAATTGACACTGAGTTGATCAGTTGCTATTTTTCCGCATCCCAAAGAAATGCTCTGTTCACATGCCTTTAGACGATAATTTTGTATATATGCCACCTCAAGGTCCGCTTAACATCGTCTATGAAGATGATGATTTGGTGGTCATTGATAAACCAGCAGGATTATTGTCTGTGCCAGGACGCTTGCCTGAGCATCATGACAGTGCGTATTTAAGAGTGATAGCTCAATATCCAAATGCAAAAATTACCCATCGTTTAGATATGGCAACCTCTGGAATTTTGATGTTTGCAAAACATCGCGATGCTGAAGTGGCTGTGAGCAAAATGTTCCAAGCGCGCACCGTGAAAAAAAATTATGTGGCACTGGTGCAAGGTAAAATTGCACAACAGGGACAAGTAGACTTGCCTTTAATTACGGACTGGGAAAACAGACCGAGACAAATCGTTCATTTTGAACTTGGAAAATCAGCCTTAACACTGTTTGAATTGGTCGCTTATGATGCGCATTTAGATGTTAGTCGTGTCTTGTTGACGCCAATTACGGGGCGTTCACATCAATTACGCGTACATATGCAAGCCATAGGTCATCCGATCACAGGTGATAAACTCTATCATCCAAACCCTAAACTCAGTGATTTAGGGCGTATGGCTTTGCATGCGAGTTATTTAGAGTTTCAACAACCGTTGAGTGGTATTGAAATTAAAATTGTGAGTGAAGTTCCATTTTGAATGAAACGCTTCAAGCAAAATACGTATTGTGAGTGCCTAACTAAAATTTAACAATTACGATCATATAAAGTTAAGAACAATTTCTAATGAATTCTTCTCCAAAATGAAATAAATATAGGCTACTCTAGGATATTGTATACGCAATAACCACAATAAGGATGAACGTATGAGCCGTGATTTAGAACAATTTCCAAATGATGATAATGGCGATGTACTGTGGCAAATGTTCCAGGATGGAGATGATTTAAGCGAGCCGCATGAGATTGAGTACTCAATTGCTTTTAGCTCTAAAGACAAAGCTGAAAAATGTGCCTTGTTCTTGCTTCAGGAAGAACAAAAGATCAGTTTATTTATTGATGAAGAGTCTGAATCCGCAGAATGGATTATCACGATTTATGTGTATATGGAGCCAGAATACTCAGATATTGTGGATTTAGAAGAGTGGTTTACCAAAATAGCCAATGACTATGACGGTGAGTACGATGGATGGGGATGTATGGCATATGTATATGATGATGAAGATATAGAAGATGAGTTTCAAAGCTAAACAAGGCTAGAGCCAATAAAAGAACCTAAGTGATTGAACTTAGGTTTTTTTTATTTAAACCTTATAAAATTTAAGGTTTTTTTCTATTCGCTAGATGAAAGTGGTATATTGAGCAAAATTTTTTTAATTTTTTGGATTTTTTTTATGTCTTTGCCAAATTGCCCAAAATGTTCCTCTGAATATACTTATGAAGATGGGGACCTCTTGATCTGCCCAGAATGTTCACATGAATGGAAAGAAGGAGAGACACTCGAAGAAGTGGTTCAGATCAAAGATGCAAATGGCAATCTTCTTGCAGATGGCGATACCGTAACGGTTATCAAAGATTTAAAAATTAAAGGTTCATCATCCGTAATCAAAGTCGGTACTAAAGCAAAAAGTATTCGTTTGTTGCCAGATGCAACGGATGGTCATGATATTGATTGTAAAGTAGATGGTTTTGGCGCAATGAAACTTAAGTCCGAATATGTAAAGAAAGCATAAGCTTTTATAATGGCTTCAGTGAAACTGGGGCCAATTTTTTATGCGAAAATAACTCGTCATTGGTTTTCTGATCATAATGATAAGTTTTAATAAATAATGGTTGTTTTTTATCAATTTAAATTGAATTTTAGATACAAATTAGAATAAAAATTTCTTTGCTTGGCACAAAATAACATTACACTTCTTCTTTAAAAGTGTTAACTTCATCACACTAATAACAATAAGGTCACATCATGTCTATTCAGATTGAGGGTAATGTTGTTGCTGCTCATGAAGTATTAGCGCAATTAAAAGAATGGGATTCAGCATTAGTAGGTAATAATGTTGATGCGTTAATCGAACAATGTGCGCAAAATGTAAGTATGTTTGATGTCAGCACCCAACTTGAGGGAGCTGAAGCTTATCGAAAAGAATGGCAAAAATTTAGTCCCTATTTCTTCGATGGAATGCAAATCACTCGCCGTGATGTAAAAGTGCATGCGAGTGATCATTTGGTTGTATTACATTGTCACTCTAAAGTGGAACATAAAGCCTTAAAAGGTCAGTTGCAAATGCCTTGGTGTCGTACAACATTATGTCTACAAAAAACCAATGAACAATGGGTGATGGTACACCAACATATTTCTATGCCTGTAGACTTAGCAACGGGAAAGGCTATCATCTTGAAGGATAAATCAAAATTAAGGCTTGTGGTTTAGCTTATCTTGAGCATTTAGATGGGCTTAAACAGTGTTATCTTTCATGAATGAGTTAAATTCTGGAGACGTGTCATGGGATTTTATGATTTTTATCGTTTGAGTTCTCATGCGGTGATCACCAACCCAGAGGGACAAGTCTTATTACTGAAAGCAAACTATGCCAATTACAGTTGGGGGTTGCCTGGTGGTGGTTTAGATCAAGGTGAAACCATACATCAAGCTTTGCTAAGAGAGTGTAAAGAAGAAATAGGTTGTGATGTAAGCATCCAGTATTTGTCTGGGGTTTACTATCACGCACATGTAAACTCACACACCTTTATCTTTAGATGCATGATTGAAAATAACGCCCAAATTCAACTCTCTGAGGAACATACGGAATATGCATGGTTTAGTCCAGAGCAACTGTCTGAGGTTCAACGCACTCGTGTTCAAGACTGTCTGAATTTTCAAGGTGAAGTTCGGAGTTATTCATTCTAGAATTTAGAAATTAGACAGTTGGCATAATGTTTTGAAAATGATTGAGCTTAGCAATGATTTCATCTACTTGTTTCAGACGTTTCACTTCATCCCATAACAGTTTTGCTTCAGGATAATGTTTAGACATCATACCTAGCCATTGCTTATAACGTCCGACCATATTCATTTCTTTTTTATAAGAACCATTTAAGAAGCGAATTTGGAGTGTAATTAAATCGCTCCATTGTAATATCGCTTCGTCTTTATTATGTCGGATGCATTGTGTGACATCGGGTGTTGTCACTGCTGCACGACCAATCATTAGATCTTCACAACCTGACTCTATTAAACACTGGCGCGCATCTTGGTTATTCCAGATTTCACCATTGGCTATCACATTAATGCTAAGCGCATGACGAATGGGTTGAAGTTGATCCCAAAAGGCGGGTGGGGTATAGCCATCTGCTTTTGTTCGTGCATGAACGGTAACCCAAGCGGCACCAGCATCTTCTATAGCATGTGCATTTTCCAGGGTGAAATTACGATCCATATAACCTAAACGCATTTTTGCTGAAACTGGTATTTCAGCAGGCACTGCATCACGTACAGCTTTAACCAGTTGATACACTGTTTCAGGTTCATCCAATAATACAGAACCACCTCGATGCCTGTTTACTGTTTTAGCTGGACAGCCAAAATTCATATCAATTGCAGGTGCACCTAACTCCACCGCTCGAACGGCATTTGCAGCCAACATGGTTGGATTATTCCCTAAAAATTGAACATGAACGGGTGTTCCTGCTGCTGTTTTGCCATCGTTCAATAATTCGGGACAGTAAGAATGATAGATGTGATCTGGGAGGACAGAATCAGTGACACGGATAAACTCAGTTACACACCAGTCGAAGCTGCCGACATGTGTGAGAACATCACGCATGATGGGATCAGTTAAACCTTCCATGGGTGCTAAAACGAGTTTCACTTGGTCACCTGAATATGGGAAAAACGGTGTTATACGGTGTTTTGTATAGCTTGTCTAGTCAGAAATTTCACACAAAAAAAAGCCCAAACTTATGTTTGGGCTTTTCGCTTCCAATTATTGATATTTAGCCCATTGTAGGTCTGCATTTTTAATGGCGATGAAATCATTGGCATTCACATCATCAACTTTATTTAAATTTTTATATTCATTTTTGGGAATATAAATATTTGTACCAGCACCCATTGTATTGTGTTGTTGAACACTAGTATACGGTGGGACACCTTGAGAGCTGATATTACCAAAGATTCCATTTTTTTCACCGATACCACATGCTGCACTACCTTCAACATTACTTCTTGCTAATACGTCACCATAAATTTGTGCACATGCACCAATACGCACAACTTGATTAGACATCAAGGCAACTAAACCAAGTTCTAACTTTGTTATTTCTTTATTATCAATAGTCACTGTATCAAGCGTACCGTTAGGTAATCTATTGGTATTTTTATACATCGTATTCGCATCTTGGCACAAATTCACTGGCGTCAAGAATTTGTTCGATAAAGTTGCAGGTGTTGTTGCAGGTGGACTAACACTAAACTTAGTATTAGACGTAGTGCCTAAGTTACGTGAACAAATTAAGGCATCTGTTGCATTTGGATTTCGCGTAATATTACGAGGCGAATAAATGCGAGGAGACATCGCAATCGCATCAATATCACCTTCAGCAAGGAAAGTATTGGTGAATACAGAATCAGTACTATCCGCCGCAAGATTCGCTTTACCAGAAATAATTAATTTACCTTCGAAATACAGAATACCTGGAGCAAAACTTGCGTTATCGAATGTAGATGTATCCATTGAACGAATATACCAAGTGTCTGGTAATGTATAGTCATAATCTTTAGGCCAGCCAAATATATAACGATCTTTACCATCAAGACCATTGAAGTCTAAGCTGACCCGTGGAAGATATCCAATAATTTGGCTCGTGCAATAACCGCTCTTATGCTCAGTACGTAGCCCTAAACTATTGGTCATGACCTGTTCTTCATGAATAGTTTCACAAATAGCACCGACATAATCTTTGCTATTCAAGGTGTATTTCCCTAAATAGAAACCTCGTGAGCCTGAGTTTGAGTTCTCAGGGTCAATTTTCATGATTTGAGTTTTATTTCCTGAAGTATCTACAGCAAACTGTTTGTGAATATTATTAGTAGCGTCATACTCATACATGTAAGTGATTTTAGAGCTCTCATTGCGAAGATGATTTAAATATACGCGAGCAGCGCCATATTCACGTACGAAAATATAGTTTGCATCATTTCGATATTGACGAACATCGACTCTGGTTTCAAACGTCATATTTTGAATTGCTTCTTGAATACTGGCTATGGTTTCAGAAATATCGTATTTAGGAATATCTGGAAAAGTACTGAGCTGAGGGATGCTTGTGAGTTTTTCATAAATTTTTCCACTAATTGCATTCTTAAATCCTTCAACTACACCATTCTGATTTGAAGTACTAAAGTTGGCAAGATAGACATCACCTTTTACGTCTTCAGCAATAAGACCATCTAATAAGCGTAATGGACCGTTAGAATACACATTTCCACCAATCCAACTTGTACTTAAGCGGACTCCAGCCTTGTACACGCCAATCCCTTGTTTCGACTGATTGTGAGCATAGGCCGATTGTTCAATTTTGGAGAAGGTATCAAGGTCAATAAATTCTTTGGCTCTTACACTGCCCTTAACGTCACTACTAGAAATATTAACTTTCCCGCCTGATGTAATATCACCCGTAACAACACTAGTTCCGATCATTGTTACGTTGCCACCTGCCATGACATTTCCGTTGACTTTACTAGAAACGGAAATATTGACATTCCCTTGGTGTGTGGTGATAGAAGACACTTCAACATTCGTGCGTAGTGTTACATCTTTATTGGTATGCAAGTTTGCAGCATAGCCACCTTCTGTAAGGCTAATATTTCCGTCAGTGGAAATATTTTGAGCTTTAGAACCAAGAGAAAGTGTGACATCACCAATTGCTTTAATATTTTCTGCTTTGACATTAGTTAACAGTTTAACCCACTCACCAGATGAAATATTGCCAAAATTTCCGCCGTTAATAATGTGAACATAGCCCTCAGCATTGATGTTAATTACAGCCCCATTTCTTGTACCACAGGCATCAATTAAACAATCAATATAGACATTTCCACCTTTACCATCTTTGTCTTTCTTAACGTTAATAGTTAAGTTTTTGATATTTTTGATTTTGAAACCAGCTTGTAAGGACAGGCTGCCACCATCGACATTCAGTTCGACATACTCATCTGGTTTAGTTGGATCTTCGCCGGAAATGGTAGTGCCAGACATAAATGTTTGACCAGTGAAATTAATAACACTCTTGTACTTAATCAGGTCTGCTGCAAGGTCATAGATTGCTTGTATCGTAGTAGCTGATTGAGCTGACCCACTTTTCGACAGAATATTTGCGATGACAATACATTTGGTTCCAGTAGAACCATCTGGGTTATTGGTTAAACCATTGCAACCTTTTACATCTTTTACTTCAACAGTGACATAACGTTGGTTGGTATCATCATTTAAAAGCTGAATTTCACCTGTATTTAATAAGCTTTGGCGAAAGTCGTTAATATCGGTATCCTTATATTTTTTTAATAAATATTCACGAAAGGCACTAACACCTGACCATCCCATGAGTTGTACGTTGGTTTGTGCATGCGCAGCAACATTTGCTTCTTTGTTGGAGATGAGTGATTTTGCAACAGTCGATGTTATGATCATCACTGTAAGCCCGATGAGCAAGACCAAAAGAATAGTGGCCATGCCTTGCTGCTTTCTTAAACTATTCATCTTTAATCTCGCTCTTAAAGGTTAACAATGTTATTAAGACAAACGGTATTACTCACTGTTTGACCAATGTTTGAATTTTGCATTTCATCTGCGTATTGACGATTAGCAGTAATCGTCAGTTGGCGCGTACCTTTGGAGTTGTTTTTATCAATTCCAAAAGGTGTACAATTTCCCGGTGTTAATACAAAGTTAAAAACGGTGCCTGTTTCTAAGGTCTTAAAGGAAACAATATGCTGTTTTTCATCAGGTTGGCTAAAAGTTTCTATATTTAATACTGCTTCAGACCCACAGTTATTCTTTTTAAGAAAGATTAAGCGATATGTATCACCTTCTTTTTCTTGAGTTAATGCTTCACAGTTGTAATTAATCGTTGTATTTGCAGACATTAAGCTTGTTACAGGATCTGGATTCATACGCCAGAAAACAGCAGGTAAATTTTGAGTGTCCACTCCTACAGCAATATCTGATGTTTTTCCTGAACCATAGCCGGCATTTTGAACGAGCTTCTGTGCAACTGATAATGCTGTACGTATTTGAGCATCGTATTCCGAATCACGAGAAGAACTAATACCAATTTGAGTCGTCTGTTTAAAAAGCATGAGCATCATTAGCATGCATAACATTGCAATGACTAATCCAACCATCAACTCAACGAGCGTAAATCCTTTTTGACTCATGATTTATCTCCCGACTCGATAACAATCTAAGCCTTCCATACTGTCTTCAGCGCAGGTCTTGGCATTAGATTGATTTGTACTCGCAGCTAATACAGGCCATGTAATTTTTGTACCTGCGACACCGCTCGTTTCACTAATATTTTCAGAATTCAAATTGCAATAAATGTAGTAGGTATTACCATTTAATGTGAACGATTTACTTTCGGTAGATTGGTTATTGAATGAAGCACAAACATCAGTTGAATCAGTAGATATAGTGATGGTTTGTAAGCGATTTTGCAGTTCGTTTATCACTATATTGTCAATGTTCATATATCGTTGCGTGTTCAACATTTTGCTGATTGCTAAACCGCTACCAAAAACAATAATCGAGAATATAAGTAAACCAACAAGAGACTCCAACAATGTGAAACCACGTTGATTAGTTGATTTGAATGTTTGCTGATTCATTATTCTTCTCAACTGTAACGGTTAAATTTAAATTTGAATTGCACGTTGCTGATGCTGAACTTGCAGCAACCAACATCCCATTCGAGTTAAAAGATAGACAATAAAACTCTGTATTATTTACTTTGAAAAATACATTCGATGCATAGGGGATTTTTTGAAGGATATAGTTTTGGTCAGGCGAGTTGCCGTCACTTGTTGAACACGCATCAGTATTGTCCTTAGCAACTCGAATCACTCTAATTTCTTGATGGGTTTTATCTATACAAACAGATGCTGCTGCAAGTGAAGACTCTTGATTATTCGTGTTTCGAATTGCTGCAGAACGGGCTTGATAAGTCGCATTTTTAATACCTGCTAGCGCTCCATCAACATGACTTTGATCTACCCAAGCTCTGGTTAAAGAAGTACCTACAAATAACAAAATAGCCAGTACAACGATCGTAATCATTAGTTCGATCAGCGTGAAACCAAGTTGTTTTCTATAACCAGTATTTTGCATATTATTTCACCCAGTCAGTATATGAACCACAACCGGACACGGTACGAGTTCCATCATTTTTGAGTGTTAATGTACAACCTAAAACTCTTGCTTCAGTTCCTATTGCCTGAACCGCATAATTCACACCATCTGATGAAGTGTACGTAAAATTAAATGAATCAGAACTTGGATTCCAAGTTGTAAATTTAGTTTTTACTGCATTGGTATTTGATAAGGTTTCTTTAGGGTAGTTTAGTGTTCTTTGATATGCATTTTCAGCACCTAATGAAAGTGCGATTAAATTCGATTGAGCTTCTTTGATTTTTGCTTTGGTGACGTAGTTTTGATAACTAGGTACTGCAATTGCGGCCAAGATTGCAACAATAATGATGACGATCATTAATTCGATTAAGGTAAAACCTTTTTGCAATTTCATACATACCCCAAAATAATCATCAAAAATATCCATTTACTAACTGTAACATTAGTTACTAACCTAAATAATAACAACTTATAGGAGATTAATGGGGGGTATTAAGCGATGAACAGATTATTAATATTAATTAATTAAATAATTCAAATAATATTAACTATTATTTATTAAATCATCATAAAGGTTTAATGTAGTTTTTTTATTTTAAGTAATTGATTTTTATTACTATTCCTAATGTGAAAATTTTATTTATACTTAAAATTTATTTATCTATATTTTAAATGTATTTAAAATATATAAAATTTAATATGATGTGATATTTATTTAATTATTATTTATTGTGATTCAAATCACACAATTGTTATTTTCCTAGAATCATTTCTAATACAAATTTTGATCCAATAAAGCCTATTGCAAGTAAAATAAAACCAATAATGGTAAAGCGTCTCGCTTTTTGACCGCGCCAACCAAAACGATAATGTCCAAATAAAAGTGCACCGTAAACAAACCAAGAGACAATACTAAATGCTGTTTTATGTGCCAAATGTTGTGCAAAAAAATCATCAATCGTAAAAAAGCCGAAGATAAGTGCAGTACTTAATAAAATGAAACCTGTAACAAGCATATCGAATAACAGAGATTCCATTGCTTGATAGGAGGGTAATAGATTAACCCAAACACGATGTTTCTGTTTGTTTTTTAACTCACGATCTTGTAACCACAACAAAACTGCGTGAATTGTTGCCATTAATAGCACTGCATAAGCCGAGAGTGACAAAATAATATGGACATCAAGTCCAAGCGTGTTCTGTTTAAGTGTAAGTATAGGCTGGCTCAGGGAATAGCCTAAAATTAAACCCAATGCAGCTACTGGTATTCCAATCAGATTTAGCGCAAGTACAGGTCGATAAGTGCTATAAAGCAGGCTCAATAACAGCATGAGTGCTGAAGTAAATGAAAGGAGATTAAAAACGTTATAGTTAATGCCGAAAGGCGTTTTCATATCTATCAATAAGACGACAGCATGCAAGATCAAGCCTAATCCAGCTACGAGACTGATAAACCAATGATTAGGGACACGTTTAGTCATTAAATGGGTAAATAAATACCAAAAGGCAGTGGTATAGGCGATCAATGCTAAAATTGTGTAAACCAAAGGGAGGCTAATCATGTCAAACCTTTTTATGGATGCTGAATATTCATCTAATAAGATATAAATTCCAAACGAACTACAGTATCCTATAGCATCTTATGCATAAATTTTCTATTTTAAGAAAGATTTTTTTGCAACAACCATTTTAAGCGGATTTTGCAATGTTTGATACCTTAACAGAACGACTCACGCAGAGTTTAAGAAATGTTACTGGCTCTGGGCAACTGACCGAAGACAATATTAAAGATACGTTACGTGAAGTGCGTATGGCACTTCTTGAAGCCGATGTTGCACTTCCTGTAACTCGTGAATTTATCGCGAAAGTTAAGGAAGAGGCATTAGGTCAAGAGGTGATGTCACAGTTATCTCCAGGCCAAGCATTCGTCAAAATTGTTCATGATGAACTCACCAAAATGATGGGTGAGGCAAATGAAAGTCTTGATCTTGCTGCAAAGCCTCCCGTTGTTGTTTTATTGGCTGGTTTACAAGGTGCAGGTAAAACGACGACTGCTGCAAAATTAGCTCGTTTTTTACAAGAGCGACAAAAGAAAAAAGTCGCAATGGTTTCTGCCGACGTCTATCGTCCTGCAGCGATTAAGCAACTCCAAACTGTAGCAGGTGAAGTCGGCGCGATTTTCTTTGAATCAAGTGCTGATGAAAAACCAATTACGATTGCAAACCGAGCAATTGAACAAGCTAAAATTCAATTTGCGGATGTATTGATTGTCGATACTGCAGGTCGTTTACATATCGATGACGATATGATGGGCGAAATTAAAGAATTGCATGCAGCGATTAATCCTACAGAAACACTGTTCGTTGTAGATGCAATGACCGGTCAGGATGCTGCAAATACAGCAAAAGCATTCAATGATGCATTGCCTTTAACCGGTGTGATTCTTACAAAAACTGATGGTGATGCGCGTGGTGGTGCGGCACTTTCTGTTCGTGCAATTACTGGTAAGCCTATTAAATTCTTGGGGATGGGGGAGAAACTCGATGCCCTTGAACCATTCCATCCTGAGCGTGTAGCACAACGTATCTTAGGTATGGGTGATGTGCTTTCTTTGGTCGAAGAGCTTGAACGTAAAGTCGACAAAGAAAAAGCTGAAAAAATGGCGAAAAAACTGCAAAAAGGCGGCAGCTTCAACTTTGAAGATATGCTGATGCAGTTTGAACAAATGAATAAAATGGGCGGTATGATGGGCTTCTTAGACAAGTTGCCTGGCATGAGTAACTCAGGAATTCAGGATGCGATTGCTCAAGCAAATCCTGAAAAGCAAGTGAAGAAAATGGAAGCGATTATTCAATCGATGACCATCAAAGAGCGTCGCAATCCTGACTTGATGAATCCAAGCCGTAAAAAACGTATCGCAGCAGGTTGTGGTATGGATGTTGCTGAAGTCAATAAGCTGATCAAACAACATGCCCAAATGGCAAAAATGATGAAAAAATTTGCGAATCCATCGGGTATGGCGAAAATGATGAAATCATTAAGCGGTATGCAAAAGAAATTTGGTGGCGGCGGTGGCGTTGGTCCGTTATTCGGTGGAAAAGATCCAAAATAATTCCCAAAAATTAAAAAGGCGCTGTGGCGCCTTTTTTCATGCTACATAATTTTGCAAACTTACTATTTAGTTTAAAAAATAATCAATTCATGATGTTGAGAATACAGTCAAGAGTGCAAGAAAATGACACAGGTTTATGTTGTGCATGGATATACGGCAAGCCCTGAAGAAAATTGGTTTCCATGGATACAACAACAAGCTGATCAGTATGGTATTCCATTAAAAGTATTGAGATTAGATCCTTCTGAGACGCCACTATTAGGAACGTGGCAACAACAAATGAAAGAGCAAATAGCTCAAATTGATGATCAAACAATTTTTGTTGCTCACAGTCTCGGGTGTATTGCAACTTTACATTACTTAAGCCAAGTGCTTTTAAACCAAAAAATCAAAAAATTAATTCTAGTTGCTGGTTTCAATGGACGTTTAGGGCGGCTTGAGCAAGTTAATCCATTTATTGATGCAGCAGATATAGATTTTGAACTCATTCGTGACCAAGTTCATGATCGCGTGGTCATTTATTCTGAAGGTGATGAGCGCGTTCTGCCTAAATTTAGTTTCCAACAAGCTGAAAGTATTGATGCACATGTCGTTGCTGCAGAACATCAAGGGCATTTTATTGATTCAGAAGGTTGTACTGCATTGCCTGAGGTTTGGGCTGAGATTGTTCGAGATTAATTCAGAAGCTATA
The DNA here is from genome assembly GCF_056779735.1 of Acinetobacter sp. 24-47-67. Classification (NCBI taxonomy): domain Bacteria; kingdom Pseudomonadati; phylum Pseudomonadota; class Gammaproteobacteria; order Moraxellales; family Moraxellaceae; genus Acinetobacter; species Acinetobacter sp. 24-47-67. The sequence goes on along the minus strand of NZ_JBWYIK010000008.1, from coordinate 28,868 downwards.
AGCTCTCACTGACGTGTTTAACGTGATGTCACCCACATATTGATTTCTGCTCTAAAGATAAGCGTTTGGTTTTGATCATGGACTTCGACACACGCTACAAATTTATTTGGTATGGATTGACCCGCTTGAATTGGCGTCAGAGGATAAGCAACTGCTGTTAAATCGGTCGTTGCTTTTTTAATATAGTTGACTTGCATACCATCGGGTATCCATCGATGGCTTTGTGGAAGAGTGACTTCTGTCATTAGACCACCAGTAAGCTCTGCCAAATTACACAATGCGATCGCATGTATAGTATCGAGGTGATTTAAAACCCTTTTTTCTTTAGACATCTGGACCTGACAAAAATCTGGTCTCAATTCAATAATTTTCGTGCGAATAGACTTGAAATAAGGTGCTTTGAGTTGAATGATTTGATTGAAAAGTACTTTCCCTAAGGGCAGTTTCTTCGCAATATTCCAAAAATTTAACGTCCTGTTATTCATGTTGTTTAGCCTGTTTTTTTATATTTTGGATGTGTACTGATACTAAGTGAATAATTTTTTGTTTTAAAAGACACTCAGTTCAGCAGACCTGATGACTAAGTTATGTTTTTTGCTGCGCGACAGCAAGATAGCGTTGTAAGCCTTTTAATAATAAATCGGTTTCAATTTGCGGGTGATAAGATTGTAAATATTGAGCAAAGAGTGCTGCATCTCCACCTGTAAGGATTAATTTTCTTGGAGATGTTGTTAAAACTTTTTCGATCATACTGACCAATCCCAATAAAATACCATGATGAACAGCATCCATTGTATTTTGCCCAGGACTTAACTCATCAAATGCAGCATCAGGGATTTTGATCCCTTTGGTATTTTGAATAAGTGAGTCTCGTTGTAGATAGAGATTAGGTACGATATATCCGCCTAAATGTGTAAATCCATCTGCTAAATCAATTGTTAAGGCCGTTCCACAACTGATCACGCAATATTTCTCTTGAGGATCGGTGACGACCGCTAGAACTTGTAGCCAACGATCAATGCCCAGTTGATTCGGTTCTGTATATCCACATTGGAGTCCTGCATATTCTTGATGAACTTTAGCAACGACAATTGGGATATCTAGCAGTTTTAAAATTTTGAGTATACGGTCGTTATTCTTCTTGTCTTGAACAGATGAGATACCGACTTCTGAGAGGTTTTGAGATTTAAAGTGTTGGATGAGACCCAACATTAAGTCCGCAGGAGATTGTAGATGAAGCTCCGCCACATGCTCCAAGATTTGCTCACCTTCCGTGATCCAATATTTTAAACGCGTATTGCCTATATCTAACCAAAGACGTTTCATCATGTATTCGCTGACCTATCTTTTCTCTATTTTTTTAAGCGTAAACGCCCTTGATACAAACCGATTAAACCTTGTTCAGTCAAAATATTAATTCGACCATCATCTCCAATACCTTTAAAGATACCTTGTACTGTTTTATTCACTTGCTCAAATTCTACAGTCTGATTCATAAAAGCAGCATAGTGATTGAAACGTCCTGAGAGATTATAACTTCCGTGCTCAAACCATTGTCCGGCTTGCATGATGGCAAGATAAAGCTCTGAAATAATCTTAATTCGATTTGGATGAGCTAAACCCAATTGCATGATTGATGTGGTTTGCTGTTCGATTGCTGCATCAGAAACAGGCAATAAATTAATACCAACACCAACAATCGCCTGATGTGGGGTTACAGGTTCTACCAAAATGCCACCCCATTTGCCTTGCGCACTATAAAGGTCATTTGGCCATTTAATTTGTAAATGATCCAATGACTTAAATGAAGGAATTTGCAAAATATTAAGTGCAATCTCAAGGGATAGTCGACCATCTAAGGGTGTTTTGGTTTCTAGCAATGTGCTTAAATAAATATTCCCGACTGGGGAAACCCATTGTCGTTGATGTTGTCCACGTCCCTGAGTTTGAGTCTCACTGCATACAAGAATACCCTGTACACCTTTTTTGATGAGTGCGCGTACTTCATCATTGGTTGAAGTGGTGCTCTGTTTTAACAGTAAAACTTCTGGAAGTTGTTGAGCTTCAGTTAAAAGCTGACTGAGGTGGCGAGTCTCTAAATCCATGTTGAATCTGAGAAGAGTAAAAGATTTATGGAGTTAATCATATATTTAGCTATTGGTGCAATCGCTGGTTTTACTGCAGGGTTGTTTGGCGTGGGCGGTGGATTAATCATCGTACCCATTTTATTTATTGTATTTACCCAAATGGGTTATGACCCAACTGTCATTATGCACATGGCGCTTGGAACATCATTAGCTACGATTGTGGTCACATCGATTAGCTCGGTTATGGCCCATCATAAAAAAGGTGCAGTGCTATGGTCAGTATTTAAAAATTTAGCGCCAGGTTTGGTATTGGGTTCATTTTTTGGTGCTGGCTTGGCCAGTATTATCTCTGGACCAATGCTGCAATTGATTATCGGTTGTTTCGCAATTTGGGTCGCATACCGTATGTTCCGTGGAGCTAATGTGGTGGTCGATCAATCTAAGCAACTACCTTCTGTACCTGCTCAATTGACGGCGGGAAGTGGAATTGGGGTGGCCTCAGCAATTTTTGGGATCGGTGGAGGAAGTTTAACCGTACCTTATTTGAATCATCATGGGGTGGTGATGCAAAAAGCTGTTGCAACATCTGCTGCATGTGGACTGCCGATTGCTTTAGCAGGTGCATTTGGATTTATGTTCTATGGACAACAAGCACCTGCTGAAATCGAAAATGCCATTGGATATGTTCATGTTTATGCATTCATTGGCATTAGTGTAATGAGTTTTATCACCGCAAAAGTAGGAGCAAAAGTTGCACATAAACTGTCAGCAGCGATGTTGAAAAAATGTTTTGCAGCTTTGCTTACAACTGTAGGGATTTATTTTATTTATCAAGGCGTATTTTGAGAAAAATATGCCAAATAATTCTCAAAAATAAAGATGTGTATTGACTTAAAAATTTGATAAATTGTCAGACAAAGACATAGTCAGCATGATGCTATTGGTATAAAAACAATAAAATAGCATCATGCTTTATGAAGTATGAGTAAAAAAAATAAATAGGAATATTATGCAATTGGAAGAAGTGGACAGCCTTTCAGAGCAAATAGCCAGACATATAAGTGAACAGATTATTAGTGGCGAATTGGTCGAAGGTGAACGTATACAAGAATTGCGTATCGCTAAAGAATTAGACGTGAGTCGAGGTTCGGTACGTGAAGCTTTATTATTACTTGAACGCACGCATTTAATTGAAATTTATCCAAGACGCGGCGCAATTGTGTCAGAAATGTCTGCCCAACAAGTGCGAGCTTTATTTGATACGAGTGCACTTATGTTAGGGCAGATCGTCCAGCGTATGAGTGAAACTTGGCGTAATCATGAAGCTGAGGCGCTTCAGCAACTTTTGCAATATTTAATTGAACAAGTTAAACAAAGTAATACTGAAAAATTTTACGATGGTGTATTTCAATTTTTAGCCAAGCAACAAGATATGGTAGCTAACCCATACTTAATGAAGTTTTATCGCGAACTGTTGCCATCTATACGTCGTAGTTATTTTTTAACCTTAAATACTTCGCGTAGAGAGCTCCAAGAAGCACTTGAATTAATTAAGCTCGTGATCGATGCAATTTTGATCCGAAAATCACAACAAGCTACTTTATTTATGGAAGATTTTTGCCGACACTTGCGCAATCTAGTGTTAGAGTCACTGACACGAATGAAACAAATTGAACTAGCTTGGGCGCGGAGATCGCGCAGATAATCAGGACACTATGCGATTAAGCAGCTTAAAACTCTCTGGCTTTAAATCTTTTGCGGATAGCAGCACCTTACAATTTAAAGCCAACCGTACCGCAGTCGTGGGACCAAATGGTTGTGGTAAATCCAACGTCATCGATGCAATCCGATGGGTGATGGGAGAGTCAAGCGCACGCCAGTTACGTGGTGGAAGTATGCAGGATGTCATTTTTACTGGGACAGCAAAGCGTAAACCAGTGGGAATGGCGAGTGTAGAATTACGCTTCGAAAACACCTATGGAAAACTAGGTGGAGCATATAACGCTTATAGTGAGTTGGCGGTACGTCGCCAAGTCAATCGCGATGGTAAATCTGAATATTTTCTTAATGGTACAAAATGCCGCCGCCGTGATATTACAGATATTTTTTTAGGAACAGGCTTAGGTCCTCGTTCGTATGCGATTATTGAACAAGGCATGATTAACCGTTTGGTCGATGCAAAACCAGATGAAATGCGCGTTTATATCGAAGAAGCTGCTGGAGTATCACGTTATCAAGCACGTCGTCGTGAGACGATGCAACATTTAGAACATACTCATCAAAATTTAAGTCGTCTAAATGACATTGCTGTTGAATTAAAATCCCAATTAAAGACACTAAAGCGTCAAGCAGAAGCTGCACTTCAATATAAAGCCTTAGAGACTGAAATTCGAACTTTGAAAGTTGAGATACTTTCATTTCAATGCCATCAAAGTGAACGAATTCAACAAGAATATACAACTGAAATGACTGAATTGGGTGAGCAATTTAAGCTTGTTCGTTCTGAACTCACCACTGTTGAGCATGATTTAACAGCAACAAATGAGTTATTTCAGCGATTAATGCAACAATCCACACCACTTCAGCAAGAATGGCAACAAGCTGAAAAAAAGCTGGCTGAATTACAAGCCAATTTGGATCAAAAACAGCAATTGTTTGCTCAAAATACTTTAACTTTAAAGCAGCTTGAAGAGCAAAAAATACAAACCAAAGAGCGGATGCAACTGATTGATATTCAGTTGGAAGATTTGATCCTCCAGCAAGAACATCAAGCAACAACATTGAGTGATACTGAATCAAATGCACAGCTTGATTTACAACAATTCAATGAGCTGAAGGCAAAGCAACTTGAAGCGCAAAAATCATTTTCTGAAATAAAAGCATTGGTTGAAAAGCAACAACAGCAACGTGCACAAATGTTGGCGCAGAGTGATCAATTGGCTAAAAATGTGCTTCGAATTGAGCAGCAAAAACAAACTTTGCTCGAACAAAAATCTCAAAATCAAGCACAGTATGAGCAGGATGATATTGACAATCTCCTGCATGAAAAACATGATGTACAGATTGAAATCGTTCGTCTAGAAGAAAGAATTGAGAAATTAGAAACTCAATTGAAACGTGATCAAATCTCATTGACTGAGCAAAAAAGTAAATGCACAGATTTGAATTCACACATCCAGATTTTGAAATCTGAACAAAAACAATTACAACAGCTTGTGGTGAAAGTCAGTCGACATGCATCGAAGAGCAATGACCCTTTAATGCAAATTTTGAAGCTAAAAGATCAGGCGAAACCGTTTGCAGCATTGGTCGAAAAATTTCTGTCAAAGTGGCTGCATGCGAATACGTTAAAGAGTGAAGATTTATTTCAGACCGAATCTGCCCGTCAATTAAAAGTTATTCAGCAAGAGGTATCTGGGACTGTACTTGGTTTACCCACATTAGCGAGCTGGATTGATTTCCCCCAAAACTCATTATGGTTAAACGTTGCGATAGCTCAAGATTTTGAGCAGGCGCTTCAATTACAGCCTCAATTAAAACCAGGTGAGTCTATTTTAAGTTTGGATGGCTATCATATTGGTCCTGACTGGATGATTGGTCTGTACTTTGATGAGTCGAGTCAAGATGCTCAAGGAGCACTTAGCCACCGAATTCGATTAAATGAAATTGATTCAGAGTTGACACAAATGGTGAAAGCGCATGAGTCAATGACGCTCGAACTCGCTGAGATGCAATTAAAGCTTGAACAAAAAAATAGTGAATGTACGGAGTTGCAAAAAGCGTTAAAAAATCATCAAGCCCTTGCTCACCAAATTGAAGTGAAGATTGCAAAACAGCAAATGGCTCAGCAGGCTTTCGAGTCGCAAAATTTACACATCGAGTCACAAATTGCTCAACTTGATGCGCAGCTTGAAGAAGATGCGATGCAAAAAGATGATTTGGAAATCGATTTACATGCATTAATGCTCAAGATTGAGCACAATCTTCCACACTACAAAACTTTAGAGTTTCAAGTTGAAGAATTGAATAATCAGGTTGAGCATCTTCAGGACTTAGTTTACAAAAAACAACAAGAGTTAGAAAAAAACCGCCGTACTCATACGCAAAATCAGCAACAAATTGAGCTGTTGGAAAAAGATGCAAGTTTTCTAAAAACTCAATATCAGCAGATCATCACTCAAATTACACAAGCTAAAAATTTCGTGGATCCGATTCAATTAGAATTACCCACTTTGCAAAGCCAATATGAGGCTCAAAAGCAGCAGACTGAAAAGTTACAAAAGACTTGGTCCTCATGGCAAGTCGAGCTTAATGAAATTCAGTCCAAGCAACAAAAATTGACGGAGCTACGGTTAAATCATCAGCAAAGTGATGAGCACTTTAGAACCCAGTTAGAAGAGAAGCGTTTAGCATGGCAAGTGGCTAAATCTGATTTACAACATTATGCTGAACAATTAAAAGAGCTTAATGCTGAATTATTAGAAAATATGCAAATCGATCTGAGTCAGCACCAACAGCAGTTAGAGCAAGCACAGCGTCAGTTTGACAAAATAGGCGCTGTGAACTTAGCAGCTTCAGAAGAGTATGAAGAAGTATCAAAGCGCTATGAAGATTTAAGCCATCAAATTGAAGATCTTGAAAAAACAGTCGCACAATTAAAAGACGCGATGAAAAGTATAGATCAAGAAACTAAAAAATTATTCATGACTACCTTTGATCAAGTAAATGCGGAATTGCAAAACTTATTCCCAAAGGTTTTTAATGGTGGTGAAGCAAGTTTAAGTTTAGAAGATGATTGGCAATCTGGTGTAAAGCTAATGGCTCGACCACCAGGAAAGCGAAATAGTTCTTTAGCATTGTTATCAGGCGGTGAAAAAGCACTAACAGCACTAGCATTAGTTTTTGCTATATTTCGACTGAATCCAGCACCATTTTGTGTATTGGATGAGGTTGATGCACCGTTAGATGATGCAAATGTTGGACGTTTTTGTAATTTAGTAAAAGAGCTTTCTGAACAGGTCCAATTCATTTACATTACACACAATAAAGTTGCGATGACGATGGCTACTGACTTACTTGGTGTAACAATGCCTGAGCCAGGAACATCGAAGTTAGTCACTGTTGATCTAGAAGAAGCGAAAGAATACGGTTTAGCTGCGGAGTCTTAATATGGAAATCAGTACCATTATCGGAATTGTGATCGCAATCGTGATCTGTTGCATAGGGTTGTTTATGATCCTGCGCAAGCCGAGTGATGCAGCACCGTCATTAGATGCTGAATTACATATAAATGAACAATGTAATCAACCCGTCATTCCGCGCCATGTTCGTAGTCTTTTACAGGCGCAAGCCGCTCCATTGGCTTCTTCTGAGCGTGTAGAACCAAGTTTGAAAGACATTGAAGCGAGTGATGTGGCTCAATTGGATCAAACAGCTGTTCAACAAGCTACAAAGACGCCTGAAAATATTCAAGAAACTGTAGAAGTGGTAGATACAGTGCAATTGAATACTTCGGTAGACTTTGCAGAGAAAGAAAGTAAATCTCTGCTCGACTCCAGTAAAAACTCGGACTGCACTGAGACTGACCCACTAGAAAAAAATACAGAAACAGTCGAGAGTAAAGTTCAGTCGATTGATGGTGTAACAGACACTCAAAGTGCAGATCTTATTTCCAAAGATTCAATCGTAGAAACTACAATTGAAGACTCGAAAAAAGTTGAGCCAAGTTTTGTATTAAATCCGAATATTCAAACTGCTGAAATTAAAGAATTTGAAGAAGAAAGCAGCATCTTGGATGTGCATTTACATGAACAGCAACGTTTTGATGATGAAAGTGCTTTAGCAAATGCCGAATACATTATTAGTTTGAATATGTATCCGAACCCTCGAAAAGCACTTTCTGGTGATAAAGCTTTGAAAGTGTTAATGAAATATGGATTGCGCTTTGGCGAAATGAACTGTTTCCATCGTTATGAAACTCCTGATGCAGTCAGCCCATTGCTGTTTTCCGTACTCAGAATCACAGATCAGGGTCCTGCAGGTTTCGATTTAGAAACATTATCTGGTGAACAAGTTCAAGGTTTAGCATTCTTCTTAGCATTACCGCATCATAATGTTCAAAAAGGCTATGACAGTATGGTGAGTATTGCAGGGCTTATTGCACGTGAAACAGATGGTACCGTCTATGATGAAAATAATCTTGAATTTACACCGCAGTTAAAAGAACACTGGCGCCATAAAGCGATCGACTATAGATCAGGTCAAGCTGTTTAATCACCTAGGTGACTTACTGAATTTGTGTAAAGTCATTTATACTGTTTAGGTTGAAATTATTGGGCGGAATTTTCCGCCCTTTTATATGGTGAAAATATGGATCGGAACGCTGTCGTTGCGCAAATGCGCCAACTCATTCAATTACTGGCTCGGCATAAACATGCTTATTATGTGATGGATCAGCCGACAATTGAAGACAGTGAATATGATCAATTGTTTTATCAACTAAAAAACTTAGAAGAACAATATCCTGATTTAGTACAGACGGATACACCGACCAATAAAGTCGGTGATAAACCTTTATCTAAGTTTGAAAATATTACACATACTGTTCCAATGTTGTCTTTGGGTAATGTGTTTAATCGGGATGAACTTTTTGCCTTTGCACGCAGAATTGAAGAGCGTTTACCTAACCAGAAAATCCAATACGACGTCGAACTTAAATTTGATGGGCTTGCGATCTCACTATGGTATGAACATGGTGTGTTGATTCGAGCGGTTACACGTGGGGATGGTGAAACAGGAGAAGTCATAACCCAAAATGTAAAAACAATTCGTAATTTGCCTAAAGTACTCATGATGTCTCAAGGTGTACCACCAGCGTTGTTAGAAGTTCGTGGCGAAGTACTAATGCCTAAAGCTGGATTTGTAAAGTTAAATGCTGAAAATGAGGCCAAAGGTGAGAAAACTTTTGCTAACCCAAGAAATGCAGCAGCAGGGAGTTTGCGTCAACTTGATCCGACCATAGCAGCATCACGACCACTTGCATTCTATGCTTATGGAATTGCGCAATGCATGCCACATCATGGTCTGAGCACGATGTCAGAGAGCTTAAATTGGCTTGAACAGTTGGGCTTTGCTGTTGGGGAAAAACATTTTGTTTGTGACAGTATTGAAGAGGTTCAAGCGGCTTATGAATCTGTAAATCAGGAGCGTCCAAACCTGTCAGTTGAAATTGACGGGATGGTCATCAAAGTCAATGATTTGAAGCAACAACAACAATTAGGCTTTTTAAGTCGTGAACCTCGATGGGCAACAGCATATAAGTTCCCTGCAGTGGCTGCGCTAACCACAGTTGAAAATATTGATTGGCAGGTAGGGCGTACAGGTACTTTAACGCCTGTAGCGCGATTAAATCCTGTATCGGTTGGCGGAGTCACAGTATCAAACGTGACTTTACATAATATTGGTGAAATACATCGCTTGGACGTGCGCGTTGGAGATACGGTGAGTGTCTATCGTAGCGGAGATGTTATTCCTAAAGTTGAAAAGGTTTGGCCAGAATTTCGACCTCTAGAAACCACTGAAATTCAATTGCCAGAACAATGTCCTGTATGTGCTTCTCCAGTTGTGATGCCCGAAGGCGAAGCTTTAGCACGATGTTCAGGTGGGCTTTATTGTGCAGCGCAGCGTATAGAGGCGATACGTCATTTTGTATCACGTAAAGCAATGGACATCGAAGGTTTGGGTGATCGTTGGGTTGAGTCTTTATTACATCTTGAACTCCTCAAAGATGTTGCAGACATTTATCACTTGCACGAGCATCGTGAAAAATTACTGACTATTGAAAAAATGGGTGAGAAATCTGTACAAAATCTCATCGACTCAATTGAAAGTAGTAAAAAAACAACATTGGCGGCATTTATTTACGCACTAGGCATTCGAGGAGTAGGCGAGACTACGGCTCGAATGTTAGCCAATACTTTCCAGACTTTAGATGCGCTGAAATCTGCTGATTTAGAAGCATTGAAGAAAACCCCTGATGTAGGTGATATTACTGCAGAATGGATATTAGACTTTTTCAAAGCTGAACATAATATTGAAGTATTAAATCGATTAATTGAGGCTGGAATTCATTGGGATGCACCGATAGCACCGACTCGACAACCTTTAAATGGTGAGAGCTGGGTGGTGACTGGTACTTTAAGCAGTATGGGACGAGATGAAGCGACTCAACTCTTACAGGCATTAGGTGCACGTGTGAGTGGTAGTGTATCCAGTAAAACGAAATGCTTGGTTGCTGGTGAAAAGGCGGGTTCCAAACTTGAAAAAGCAGAAAAACTAGGTATTCCGGTGATGAATGAGGCTGAGTTTATTGCATTTATGATTCAGCATGGTCAGCTCACTGAACCTGAGTCTTAAGTGTATCTTGCACATAACGAAGGGCATCAATAGATGCCCTTTTTTCTCGAGTAATTAGATATTAACCACGTTTTTTGATAATGCCATCGTCAAGTAGCTGTTGAAAATGTTCTACGATACTTGTCTCAACGTCACGATATTGCATGCCTAATTCTTGCTTACTACGCTCAGCATTGAAGTAAATGGGGTAACCCACATTCAAGTCAACGAATTTTCGCGTATAGCCAAACAGAGGAGCGAGTAATTTGAATAAAAACTTGGGAGCAATCATTCGTGGGAAAGGATAGCGTCCACCATAATGTTGTCGTAATGTTTTACCCATTTCGAGTAGGGTCATCGTTTTAGCATTAATAATATATCGTCCATGTGCTTTAGGGTGATGTGCTGCTTGGATATGCGCATGAGCGACATCTCGAACATCGACTAAACCATTCCACATTGGAGGAACACCAAATAATGTCATGCCATTTCCAAATTGTTGAATGACTTCAACACTTCCAGATTGTGTAGAAGGTGTGAGTGATGGTCCAACAACCAATGAGGGATTGATACACACTAAATTCCATCGAGATTGTGCCTTTTGCATATCCCATGCTTTGCGTTCTGCTGCGACTTTAGAGTAAAAATAAGGTTGGTGTTCGGCACTACTGGTGGTATTCCAATGGCTTTCTTCAAACTGGTTCTGCTCAGTTTTCAAAATATCCACTGCATCGCCATAAGTTGAAGCAATACTAGATGTGACAACGACACGTTTTACTGTATCTGTACGATTGACACTGTTCAGTACATTGGTCGTACCTTTTAGTGCAGGGTCAATCAAGTCTGTGATTGGATCTTTAAAGTTAGTCACTAAAAAAGGTGACGCCATATGGATCACAATTTCACAGTCTTTCATTGCTTCATCAAACGAACCTTCTTCTAAGAGATTTGCTTGAAATAACTTTAAAGCGCCTGAAGTTTGAGATGCGATTTGTTCTAAATGTTGAAAACTTGAACTTTTAGTTAAGTCTCGTACAGTGGCGTGAACGGTGTATCCTTGTTCTAATAATTGTTTAATTACCCAACCAGCAATATAGCCAGTTGCACCTGTCACCAAAATCGGGGCAGTAGTCGTCATCATTGTTATTGCCTGATGGTCAAATAGATTCATTCTAAAATTAAAAAAAGGATTTGTCCTTGATCATTTTCAACATCAACTCAAATGTAATGAGAGTCACTTCGATTGGTTACAAAATTAAATAGAGCTAAAATTTGTTTAAAACTGCTCTCGAATTTTTTTAACTGTATGCAAGGGGTTATTTTTTAAGTAAAAAATAAGTGATTCAAACTGCAAATGCGTATGTTTCTCATTTTAATTATATAAAAATCATAAACTTACACATTATATTTTTTGCAAAATAAGCTCTGATTGTTCATAATGTTGCTATTAAAGAATGGAGTGATTGAAATGCGTGGCAATCCAGAAGTCGTAGATTACTTAAATATGTTGATCGGTGGTGAACTGGCTGCTCGTGATCAATATCTCATTCATTCACGTATGTATGAAGATTGGGGTCTCACTAAGATTTTTGAGCGTATCGATCACGAAATGCAAGAAGAAGCACAACATGCTGATGCTATTATTCGCCGTGTCTTATTCTTGGAAGGCACACCGAATATGAGTCGTGATGATATTGAAGTAGGTGAAGACGTTGTTTCATGTTTAAAAGCAGATTTAAAGCTTGAGTACGAAGTGCGTGAAAAATTAGCGCAAGGTGTAAAGCTTTGTGAGGAAAAAGGCGATTACGTGACACGTGATATGTTGCGTCAACAAATGTCGGATACCGAAGAAGATCATACCTATTGGTTGGAAAAACAGCTTCGCTTAATTGAACTAATTGGTTTACAAAACTATATTCAGTCTCAAATGTAAGTTAAAACCCAGCAAGGCTGGGTTTTTTTATACCTCAGTTTTGCCTGAATTGGCTCATTTTTAATAATTATCTAAAAATCAAAGTGAAATTGAATGATTTGCTCAATGAGTTATTGTGCTTGGCTTTATATACTGACCGAAAACGATCAGCTAAGGATTGGCAATCATGAGTAAAATCTTATTAATTACCGGTTGGGGACTTGGAACAAAACCACTCGAAAATTTAAAAACTGCTTTGGATATGGCAGGATTTCAAATCGATCTGATTAATATCTTTAATGCACTCGACCCTGTGGAATTATCTAAACATGTAGAGTTAGCCAAAAAAGTCGATGTCATTATGGGGTGGTCTTTAGGCGGACAATTAGCAACGTTGCTCACCCAAAAGGTTTTCGAGCTTTCAGGTCAGGCAAAAACGTTAATTACTTTAGCATCGAATCCTTGCTTCGTTGCCAATGAACGCTGGTGTACAGGTATGCCGCTTTCTACTTTTCAAAGTTTTAGAGAGTCTTTTGAAAATGATCCCATGACCACTTTAAAGCGATTTTGTTATCTGGTCTCACAGGGAAGCCAAACTGCTAAGCAAGATTGGCAATCTTTGCAAAATTCAATTACGAGTGAAGAGCTAGATTTAAAAAAGCAGGGCTTGGATTTACTATATCATCTTAATACTGTCGAGATATTGAAAAATTATGTCGGAAAACAATTACATGTATTTGCTGATGATGATGGATTAGTTAGTAACAAAGTTCTAGATAATATCCGAAAGATAGATGCAAAGTTTTTTAAATTCGAAATTATCCCAGGCTCTCACTGCTTTTCAATTTTTAGAGCTACACAACTAAGTGACAAAATCGTTCAATATCTAAGAAAGAATGAGAAATCCTGATGAATATTGTCTAATCAGGCAATTCATAACAAAAATAATTCGCGTTATGCTCTGTTTAGATTAATAAGGAAATTCTTCCAGGATGGTTGACGAATTCGATTTAGCACACTTATGGCACCCTTATACTTCGATGTTAAACCCACTGCCGACATATAAAGTAAAAAAGGCTACAGGGGTGATGATTGAACTTGAAGATGGCCGTCAACTCATTGATGGTATGTCATCTTGGTGGTGTGCCATTCACGGATATAACCATCCTCAACTTAATCAAGCTGTGTCGGATCAATTGCAGCACATGTCACACATTATGTTTGGTGGGCTTACTCATGATCCTGCGATTGAATTAGGGAAGGCATTATTAAAAATTACACCACCTCAATTAGATAAAATATTCTATGCGGACTCAGGTTCTGTCGCTGTTGAAGTCGCACTAAAGATGGCAGTTCAATATTGGACCGCACAAAATAAGAAAGATAAAACCAGTTTTATCACGACGCGTTCTGGTTACCATGGTGATACATGGAATGCAATGTCAGTATGTGATCCAGTCACTGGGATGCATCAGGTCTTTGGTTCTAGTTTACCTTCTCGTTATTTTGTTCCTGCACCGCAGACTCGATTTGATGAAGATTGGAATCCAGCAGATATTCTTGTATTGGCAGAAACTTTAAAAAACCATCATGCCACTATCGCTGCCATGATTATTGAGCCGATTGTGCAAGGTGCTGGAGGCATGCGTTTCTATCATCCTGAATATTTACGCGAAGCCAAGAGGCTATGCGATCAATATCAGGTGTTAATGATATTTGATGAAATTGCCACGGGGTTTGGACGAACAGGTAAATTATTTGCTTGGGAACACGCTCAAGTTGAACCAGACATCATGTGTATTGGTAAGGCGCTGACCGGTGGGTATATGACTTTATCTGCAACACTGACCACACGACATGTCGCTGAAGTGATCAGCTCTGGTGAAGCTGGCGTATTTATGCATGGACCTACATTTATGGCGAACCCCTTGGCTTGTGCTGTCGCCTTAAAGAGTACTGAGCTTTTATTGTCACAAGATTGGCAGTCCAATATTCAAAGAATAGAGCAAATTCTAAAACATTATTTACATAGATTAGATGATCAAGCGCATATTCAAGATGTTCGTGTGCTCGGTGCTATCGGTGTTGTTGAGCTTAAACAAAATGTTGATATGAAAACGCTGCAACAGCGTTTCGTAGAACGAGGCGTGTGGATTCGTCCTTTTGGAAAATTAGTTTATGTCATGCCGCCTTTTGTGATTTCAGATGTCGAACTCACTGAATTATTAACGCAGTTGGTAAGTGTTGTGTTGGAACTTGCAGAGGAAATGAGATGAATCTGTTGGACCACTACGCTGAGCAGTTAGACTCATTAAAACAAACTGGAAATTTTCGGCAGTTTAAATCCATCGTTCAGCATGGAAAATGGGTTGAGCTTCAGCAACAAAGAATGTTGAATCTATCGAGTAATGATTATTTAGGAATTGCATCAGATCTACAAATAAGAGAAGCATTTTTTGATCATTGTTCAGTAGATTCAAAAAGAATGAGCTCTTCATCTTCAAGATTACTCACAGGAAATTATCCTGAATATGAGCAATTTGAATATGACATGAGTCAATCATTCAATCAAAGGGCAGTCCTGTTATTCAACAGTGGCTATCACATGAATATTGGTATTTTGCCTGCGATTGCTGATAGTCAGACTTTAATTCTTTCGGATAAATTGATTCACGCCAGCATGATTGATGGGATTCGCTTAAGTAAAGCGAAGCTGATACGTTATCGACATAATGATCTGCTTCATTTAAAGCAATTGATCGAGCAATATCATGATGATCCCTTGTATCAAAGAATCATTGTGGTAACTGAATCAATTTTTAGTATGGATGGTGATGAAACTGATTTAACTGCGTTGGTGAGTCTGAAATATCAGTTCAGTAAAATCATGTTATATGTTGATGAAGCACATGCTATTGGTGTTCGGGGAGAGCAAGGGTTCGGTTGTGCTGAACAATATGCTGTCATAGATGATATCGATTTTTTGGTCGGAACATTCGGGAAAGCACTCGCATCTGTTGGTGGATACATTGTGTGTCATCCAATCTTAAAAGATTATTTAATCAACAAAATGCGCTCTTTGATTTTTAGTACCGCACAACCACCCATCAACATGGCTTGGACGCATTTTATTTGGAATAAAATGAAAAAAATGCAGGAGCAACGTGCTCATTTAAGTGATTTGAGTCTGCAACTGCGTCAATATATTCTTGAGCAAGGTTACGAATGTCCTTCAAGCTCGCAGATTATTCCTTTAATTTTAGGTGATTCTCAGCGTGCACTTGAGCGCGCACAACAATTACAACAATCTGGTTTTTATATTTTGCCGGTTCGGCCACCAACGGTTCCACAAGGAAGTTCACGCTTGAGAATTTGTATGAATTCTCAGCTGAATCAAGATGAATTGGAGCGGTTGAAAGAACAATTATGAATGACTCTATGTTGAACAAATTTATTCAAAAAGAAATGATTGCTACTCGATTTGCAAAATCGCATTGGACTTATGCAGATCAGGCACGTATTCAACAAAATGTAGCGAAGCATTTAAGCGAGCTGATGCGTCTTTATGTTTCATCTTCTGAGCTTGCTAAAGTATTTGAAATTGGATGTGGAACTGGAAATCTAACTCAAGAGATGCTTCATCATTTTAAAATGGATCAAGTCATTTTGAATGATTTATATGCTGATGTTGAGCATACCATCAGTCATCATCAGCCTGTCGAGTGGCGTATTGGTGATGTCGAAAAAATTGAGTTACCCAAAGACCTTGATTTATGTGCCTCAAGCTCTGCATTACAGTGGATGTCTGAGTTTGAAAGATTGATACAGAAAATTTATTCGGCTTTAAAGCCCAATGGTTATTTTTGCTTTTCAACTTATGGGCCTCAGAACTTAAAAGAAATTAAATCCTTAACTGGACAAGGATTAAAATATTTTGATCAAAGCCAAATTAAAAGCTTACTAGAGCAGAACGGATTTGAAGTGATGCACTGTGAACAACAATTGGCTCAATTACACTTCGCGCACCCAAAATTGGTCCTAAAACATTTACAGGCCACAGGTGTGACGGCAACCTCACAGGGGTTTCGTTGGACGAAGGAAAGTTTGAATCAGTTTTATCTAGGTTACCGACAATTTATTGCGACTGATGAGCAAGAGAATCTTGTATATCCTTTAACGTATCACCCTATATTTTTTATCGCACGGAGTAAGTCATGAGTGCTCAAATCTACTTTGTGAGCGGTATTGATACTGGAATTGGAAAAACATACGTCACTGGTTATTTGGCAAAAATTTGGCGTGAACAAGGGCGGAATGTCATTACTCAGAAATTAATTCAAACGGGTAATGTGGATGTTTCTGAAGATATTGAAAAACATCGTGAAATTATGGGATGTGGTTGGTTAGAGGAAGATACTCAAAAACTCACTATGCCTGAAATTTTCAGTTATCCTGCATCGCCTCACTTAGCGACACGTATAGATGGGCGAAGTATTGATTTCGCTAAAATTGAACAAGCGACTCAACAGTTGTCCTCTTCATATGAAGTTGTTTTGCTTGAAGGGGCGGGTGGCTTGATGGTCCCTCTAACAACACAATATTTAACCATTGATTATTTAGTGGATAAAAAATATCCCATAATTTTGGTGAGTTCGGGGCGTTTGGGAAGCATCAACCATACTTTGTTGAGCTTAGAGGCACTGAAGCATCGTGGGCTTGAGTTATATGCTCTAGCATATAATTTGAATGCTGAATCTGACGATGAGCTTATTTCACGTGATACATCTGCCTACTTAAAAAAGTATTTATCGCAACATTTTCCATCTGCTAAATGGATTGATATTCCTGTTATTGAATAAATGAAAAAAACCGCTCTATTGAGCGGTTTTTTTTAGGGATTTAAAAAATTAGAACTTCTTAAAGCCTTTGTTAATACCAAAAGGTTTGCGTTGACCAAATTTATTTTCATTACGTGGTTTGTAATCAACAGAATTGCCGTTTACTTCACCTTTGTTTTCAGGACGTTTATTGCGGAAATCCTGATTTTCAGTGCGAGGGGCACGATTGTTGAATCGATTCTCAAAGCCTTCTTGACGCGGTGCGCGATTGTTAAATCGATTATCGCTGCGGCTTTGATCAGCACCACCTTGACGGAAGTCACGGCGTGGTTCTTGATGCTCGCCTTCGTCACGGCGTTGTTGGCGTAAATAACCACCACGACGTGCTGCAAGTGGTTTCTCTTGCATACGTTCATTGCGGCGTTTCGCCATACCGAAAAGACCAGTACCTTGACGTGGTTTGAGTTCAACAGACTTAGTTAAGTTATCAATATCATTTTTATCAAGTTCAATCCAACGACCTGTACGTAATTCACGTGGCAGAATGACTGTACCATAACGTGTACGTAATAGACGGCTGACTTTTAGACCTTGTGATTCAAAGATACGGCGTACTTCACGGTTACGTCCTTCTTTTACAACCACTTGATACCAACGGTTAATCCCTTCACCACCAATTTCAGAGAATGACTCAAATTTTGCTGGACCATCATCGAGCATGACACCATCTGTCATGTTCTTTTTCAGTTGAGGGGTCACTTCACCCATCACACGTACAGCATATTCGCGTTCAATTTCACTAGATGGATGCATTAAGCGGTTTGCAAGCTCGCCATCGTTTGTGAAAAGTAATAATCCTGTTGAGTTGATATCTAAACGACCAACCATGACCCAACGATCACCCGGAATTGATGGTAATTGATCAAATACAGTTGGGCGATTTTCAGGGTCGTTACGTGAACAGATTTCACCTTCAGGTTTGTAGTAAATCAATACACGACGACGAATTTCATCTTCAATTTGGAACTGTACTTTACGACCATCGATACGAAGCTCATCGGTTGGTTCGATACGTTCACCTACTTGAGCAACTTGACCGTTGACACTAACACGACCGGCAGCAATGACTTCTTCCATATAGCGGCGAGAACCCAAACCTACACGTGCCAATACCTTTTGCAATTTTTCACTCATAACAGCATAACCTTAGAAATAATCATCAACAGTTCACCTATTTACGACTTGGGTGCGTGAGCATCCAATGCCATAAAAGCTTCCTTGGCATCCTGTAGGGGAGGCAGTTGATTTAAATCACTTAAACCAAAAGCATTTAAAAATTGTGGCGTTGTAACCAACAACGCGGGTCTTCCTGGAAGTTCCCGGAAACCGGACTCTTTAATCCAGTTCCAATCGAATAACGTTCTGAGTTGCTGACTGTTATTCGTGACTCCTCGAATTTGCTCAATATCGGCTCGGGTAACGGGCTGATGATAAGCAATCACTGCTAGAGTTTCTAACAATGATGGTGATAATTTAGTTGGACGTTCTGGCCAAGTTTGTGTAATCACTTGTCGATACTTAGCACGAACTTGAAAGCGAAAACCTTGAGCTGTTTCAGTCAGCTCAATTGAACGACCGTGTTGTAACACTGCAAGCTGTTGTAAATAGGCGCGCAGTTGTTGTTTGGAAAATTGGTTTTGAAATGCCTCTTTTAAGCGTGCAATAGAAACAGGCGCTTCACTGGCAAAAATAATAGCTTCGAGCTGCATGAGCACTTCGTGGTGTAACTCATCAACTTGAAAGGAGTTTGATTGATCAATGGTCATATCATTACCCCTTGAATTGCCAGCGGGGCTTCAATACCTGATGCAATAATTTGAACTTTTTGCTGACGTGTTAGCTCTAATATTGCCATAAACGTCACCACTAACCCCATACGACCTTGACTTGGTTTTAAAAGTTGATCAAATTTCAAAACCTCACCTGATTTTGTCATCTGTTCAATATAGGCAATACGTTCTTCAAGCAAAACAGGTTCTTGAGTAATCTGGTGTGTAACAGGCTCTGGGCGATTAAAAATACAAAACATAGCATCGCGCAGAAGAGAGGCTTCATAACCTTCATTTACTGTATTAATTTGTCCAAGGCTAACGTTGGGTAGAAAAGTATCACGGTCCAAAATAGGCATTTGACCGAGACGCTCAGCAGCTTGCTTGATCCTTAAATATGTCTCTAAACGATCTATTAATTCTTGTTTTGGATCTTTTTCAATTTGAATTGATTTAGGTTTAGGCAGCAGTAAGCGTGATTTTAAATCTGCTAATAAAGCCGCCATCACCATATAATCTGCGGTCAACTCAATATTGAGTGACTTCATACTGTCAATATATGACAAATATTGCGTTGCAATCGGAGCTATATCGAGCTGAAGTAGATCGAAACCGTTTTTTTGGATGAGGTAAATTAAAAAGTCGAGTGGTCCTTCGAAATGTTCTAATAGAATTTCGAATGCTGCAGGCGGTATATATAAATCTTCAGGAATCGTATCTTGCCACTCATCTAAAACACGGATGTGTGGAAGTGCGTCCATGGGATTATGGATAGCTTGAGTCATTACAATTATTAGCCACGCGAATTTTCAAAAGCATGTTGGGCGATTCAGGAGATCACATATCGAAATCAGTAAAAGGACAGTGATTCGAATAGCATAAAAACAATATGGGTATTCTAAATTAAATCGAGTGCTGAATATATCTTTATCCGCAGTTTTACGATAAAAAATTTGAAATAAATAGGTAGTATTTTTTAAGGTTATATAGATGTATTTAGTGTTTTAATTGATAAATGTAAACTGGTATTCATTGTTAGCGTGTATTCGACGAGAAGTAAAACAGTATGAATAATTTTCAAAAAGTAGAACAAAATGTATATGAACAAAGTGTAGGTATAAAAGTTCACTCAAATACTCACCCTATAGACTCATTCAAAGCGTTGAGTGGAACGTATGTAAATTTATATCCCTTAAATTTAATTCAAAATATTGAAGAGCTTGCAAGAGATCTATTCCCACTCAAGATTACAGATGAGTTTATTTCAAGCTTTACCTATTTGCCTTACGAAGCGCCAACTTCGATTGAAGACTTGTCATATAAACTCTCATCACAATTTGGTACACAGGGGAATATTTATTATGTTATTCGCATAGCGAAAAAACCAGTGGGGTGGATCGCATTGATGAATATCGGGTTGGATGATGGAGTGGTTGAAATTGGGAATGTATACTTCTCAGCAGATTTAAAACGGTCTAGAGCTGCTACAGATGTATTATTTTTACTGTTGAATGAGTGTTTTACTTTAGGATTTAGGCGTATAGAGTGGAAGTGTCATGAGTTGAACTTAGCTTCCAAAAAAGCCGCACTACGATTCGGTTTTCAATATGAAGGAATGTTTAGACAACATAAAGTGGTCAAGGGAAGAAACCGAAACACGCTTTGGTTTTCAATGTTGGATGAAGAGTGGCTGACTTTAAAAGAAAGTTATTTAGCTTGGCTTGAACCAAGCAACTTTACGCAAGAGGGTCAACAAATAAAGACCCTCCAAGCATTTTATAACGAAAAATCAGCGTAAATTAAATAAAGCGAGATGAATGGTGAGGCATTTTACTCAAAAGCACTCACATCACCCACGCCACGGCGGATAATTTCAGGTTGACTTCCTGAGAGATCAACAATACTTGTTGTGGTTAATGTACCAAGTCCACTATCAATAAAAACATCAATTCTTTTACTTAATTGTTGTTCTATTTCATATGGATCATCCAAAGGCTCAGTTTGACCTGGAAGAATCAGGGTGCTGGTGAGTAAAGGTTCCCCCAGCTCTTTAAGAAGCATTTGACAGACTGGGTTGCTCGGTACACGTAAACCAATGGTTTTCTTTTTGGGGTGCATCAAGCGACGAGGGACTTCACTTGTCGCTTGCAAAATAAAGGTGGTAATCGCAGGTGTATTATTTTTAAGCAGACGATAAGTTGCATTATCCACTTTTGCATACGTTGCAATATCTGAGAGATCCGCACATAAGATCGCATATTGATGCTTAGCACCAAGATCACGGATTTGAGCAATTCGTTCCATTGCTTGCTTATTACCAATTTGGCATCCGATGGCATAGGCCGCATCTGTTGGATAAACCACGACATCGCCTGCACGTATTCTTTCTACTGCTTGAGTAATAAGTCGAGATTGTGGATTGTCAGGATGTACTCTTAAATGAAGCATTTTATTTTCTCCTGATTATTTTTTCGTATTATTGCGTGCATAGACATTCACTTCAATGTCATGAATATATATTTACTAGACTTAATCTAGCGATGCACGAGAAAATTCATCCAAATGTAATGTTTTGCCACTTCTGAGACACTTACAGATGCACTGAATAAAGTGTTGAGCATCTCTTGGAAGCTGAGCGTCACCTGAAAAATAGCGCTGTACTTGAGCATAAACATTGTCTTTAAAAGACTGTCCATCACCACCTTCACCCGTTAAATTGTCCAGAGAAACGCGGAATTTTCGACCAAAGGCTGTGGCAAACATCCATTCTATTGCTTGAGGTTTAATTTCGACTTGTTCAAATAGGGCTTGTTGTTCAGCGGTTCGACCATCTGGTGCATACCAGTAGCCAAGATCAGGAAGAGTACGACGATGATCTCCTGCGATTGTCCAATGACTTATTTCATGTAAAGCACTATTGAAAAATCCATGTGCGAATTGGATGCGAGCGGGTTGTTGGTCTGAGGCAGGGAAGTATTCAGGTTCAAAGTCGCCTTTGACTAATGTGACATTTAAGTGGGAAAACCAATGATTAAAGTGTAAGATAAGCCAGTCTACCTGTTGAGCTTCTGTTTGCAGATTTACCCAAGGTGCGAGTTGCACGCGGTCTAAGTGATCGGTCAAATTTGAGGTCGAAGGATAGTGTAACTGTAATGAAGTTGTGACTTCAGGTTGCGGCTGCAACTGATGCATGACTTGATTAACCCAAATGATCTGTCTGAATAAGTGCAAAATTGTATCTTAATCTTTGACAGAGTACTTATGAATTTGTAGAATTGCCGCCTTAATTATGTCAGCAAATACCTTTCCGGCACAGATTGAGCCGTTTAAATGGGCTGAACAGGGCTTCACATGGTCAGGTACACTGCCATTGTCGCGCTTTGTTCGTATATCCCGTGAAGCTGTTGGGTCAATTGATAATCAATTGATCAACATAGACTGTAAGCTATCAATGGATGCGTATCATCGTATCGTTTGGCTTGATGGTAGTGTTGAAACGAAGGTTCCAATGGAATGCCAACGTTGTTTGGATACTGTTGAATTACCTCTCGAATTGGACTTTCATCTGGCTTTAGTCGATGATGAGTCACTGATAGAGCGCTTGGATGAGGATGCTGATTTCATCGTCTTAGGTGAGAGTGAAGCAACGACAAAAGGTTCTTTTGATGCACCTGCAACCGCTGATTTACTTTCTCTCATAGAAGATGAATTGTTATTGTTGATTCCTTTGTCACCAAGACATGAGTCTTGTGAGCATAAGCATCAACCTGCCCAAGAAGAAGTTGTTGAAGAAAAACGAGATAATCCGTTTGGTGTTTTGGCAGCTTTGAAGGGTAAACTTAACTAATTTTTGTGTTATACTCTTAGGTATAAGACAATCGAATTTGTTCTGATCCATTTTTTCGATCTTTGTAAGGAGCCATCATGGCCGTTCAGCAAAACCGTAAAAGTCGCTCTCGCCGTGACATGCGCCGTTCACATGACGCTTTAACCGAGAATGCATTAACAGTAGACCAAACGACTGGTGAAACTCACCGTCGTCACCACGTAACTAAAGATGGTGTCTACCGTGGTCGCCAATTATTCGCTAAAGCAGCTGATGCTGAATAATTGGTGTTGTATTAAGCGTCAAGCTTAGTAGAAAAAATGGGAGCGTAAGCTCCCTTTTTTTATTTCTATTTTTTGTTGTATTTGGCAATTACCAAAGCTTTTTTTTAATGATAAATTTCGCTCCATCAAATCAGTTAAGACTTGAGTTTGATGTTCAAGATGATCGAAATGAATCAAAATTGAATAGTCAAGCTCTGAATAAAGGATTTTTATATGTCTGCTAAACGCCTCGAGCAAGCCGTTCTTGCGACCAAAACTGCATTTGTTTTTCCTGGACAGGGTTCTCAAAAAGCAGGAATGTTAGCGGAGCTTGCAGAACAGTTTAGTAGTGTGCAAGAAACGTTTGCTGAAGCTTCTGAAGCACTCGGCTTTGATTTATGGCACATTGCGCAAAGTGGTGAAAGGTTAAACCAAACTGAATTTACACAACCAGTACTGCTCACAGCAAGCATTGCTTTATGGCGTGTATGGTTAGAGCTTGGTGGTGTCGTTCCTAAATATTTAGCGGGACATTCACTGGGTGAATACAGTGCATTGGTTGCTGCAGAATCTTTAAGCTTAAAAGATGCAGTTAAATTGGTGAACTTACGCGGTAAGTTGATGCAAGATGCTGTCCCTCAGGGTCAAGGTGCTATGGCTGCGATTCTTGGTCTTGATGATGCTAAGGTTGTAGAACTGTGTGCTCAAGTCACCGCTCAAGGTGAGGGTTCGGTGGATGCTGCAAACTATAATGCACAGGGTCAAGTTGTGGTGGCAGGTGATACTGCACGAGTTGAAGCGTTAATGGCTTTGGTAAAAGAGCAAGGTGCAAAAGCAATTGCGTTACCAGTATCAGTACCATCACATTGTTCATTAATGAAGCCAGCGGCAGCAGAGTTTGCCAAAGCTTTAGCAGATGTTGATATTCAATTACCTCGCATTCCAGTGATTCAAAATGTCAATGCACAAGTGGCTGACAGTGTTGATGAATTGCGTACAGCGTTGACATCACAACTTTATGAGTCTGTCCAATGGACTAAAACACTTCAAGTATTGGCTGATCAAGATGTGAGCTATGTTGTTGAATGTGGTCCTGGGAATGTATTAACAAATTTAGCAAAACGTCTAGCACATGTTGAAAAAGCATTGCCTTTAGATACTAAATCTCGTTTAGAAGATGCTTTAAATACTGTATTAGTTGCAGAAGGGAAAATTGCATGACGCAGGAACGTAAAGTCGCGTTAGTGACAGGTGCAAGCCGTGGTATTGGTGCTGCGATTGCACAACAGCTGATCGAAGATGGCTTTTTTGTTGTAGGTACGGCTACATCTGATTCTGGTGCTGAAAAATTATCTACACAATTTGCTGAACATGGTGCAGGAAAAGTACTCGATGTTCGTGATGGAGCTGCAATTGATGCACTCATTACAGATATTGAACAAAGTTTTGGTCCTGTACTTGTTCTTGTGAATAATGCAGGTATCACAAAAGATAATCTACTGCTTCGTATGTCTGAAGATGATTGGGATGATATCCAAAATATTCATCTTAAAGCAGTGTTCCGTCTCTCTAAACGTGTATTGAAAGGTATGACGAAAGCGAGATTTGGACGAATTATCAATATTAGTTCTGTCGTTGCGCATTTTGCAAATCCAGGTCAAGCAAATTATTCAGCTGCGAAGGCTGGGATTGAAGCTTTTAGCCGGAGTTTGGCTAAAGAAATGGGCAGTCGTCAAATTACTGTCAATAGTATCGCGCCTGGATTTATTGCAACTGAGATGACTGAACAGTTAAGTGATGAAATTCAGAAAAAAATGAGTGATCAAGTGGCATTGAACCGTTTTGGTCAGCCTCAAGATATCGCAAATGCAGTAAGTTTCCTTGCTTCTGATAAAGCAAGTTACATTACTGGTACGGTATTACACGTGAATGGCGGTTTATACATGGCGTAATGCGATGTATAAACTTTCAAATATATCAAGATTCAATTAAACTATAGGCATTATACGCCGCCACAAGCAATGAGGAGAATTCCTGTGAGCGATATCGAACAACGTATCAAACAAGCAGTAGCTGAACAACTTGGCTTAAAAGCTGAAGAGATTAAAAACGAAGCATCTTTCATGGATGACTTAGGTGCTGACTCTCTAGATCTAGTTGAGCTTGTAATGTCTTTCGAAAATGATTTCGACATTACTATTCCTGATGAAGACTCTAACGAAATTACAACTGTTCAATCTGCTATCGATTATGTAACTAAGAAATTAGCTTAATCATCAGATTCAGTTCTTTTCGAACTTAAAAGCTACCTTTATGGTGGCTTTTTTTTATTAAGGATTAAATTGCAATATTACATTAAGTTACCTTAAGTTTAAGAAAGATAACTGCGTTAGGTATAGTTCTTCTGTATAAAAATTAAGGGATCTAAATTATTTGATCACCAAACTGAAATAACAATAGGAGAATAACAATGGGTCTTTTTGATTTTGTGAGAGGTATTGGGAAAAAAAATACCGCACCAGCTGAGCAACAAGCTACACCAGCAACGCCAGCAGAGCCATCT
Organism: Acinetobacter sp. 24-47-67; assembly: GCF_056779735.1. Classification (NCBI taxonomy): domain Bacteria; kingdom Pseudomonadati; phylum Pseudomonadota; class Gammaproteobacteria; order Moraxellales; family Moraxellaceae; genus Acinetobacter; species Acinetobacter sp. 24-47-67. The sequence continues at coordinate 3,156 of NZ_JBWYIK010000008.1, read as the reverse complement.
GCTCAAGAAATTGCGAATAAATTATTGGGGCATATTAAATCACTTGGCTTACCAGTAACAGGACTGTCTGTGACTTATAATGCAAGCAGTGATTTAGCGACTGTAAAAGGACAAGTGCAAACTCAAGCAGATCGTGAAAAGATCATCTTGGCTGTGGGAAATATTGATCATGTTGCTCAAGTCGATGACCAACTTACTGTTTCATCTCCAGAGCCTGAAAGTAAATTCTATACAGTAAAATCAGGGGATAATCTTTCAAAAATTTCTAAAGAGTTTTATGGTGATGCAAATCAGTACAACAAAATTTTTGAAGCAAACCGACCATTACTTAAAAATGTAGATGATATTTTCCCGGGACAGGTTCTAAGAATTCCAAACTAAAATATCAATGAATCTAAAAGACCGAGATTTAAATCTCGGTTTTTGATTTTAAAGTAACTTAATAACTTAAAACTGATTTTTAAATTATCAATATAAAACAATATTTTAACGGCTGGAAAATTTCTATAAATATATTTTAACTTCCACATTGCAATGGTGTTTTTGGCCATTTTTTAAGTTATTTCGAAGTAATAAGAATAAAAAAATTGAAATAAACTCATTAATTCTAACATTATGTTTTATATAGAAAAAATAAATTAGTAAAAATAAGTGTTTGAAAATAAATAAAATTTAATTTGTTTCAGGAGATAAAATATTGTTTCATTAGGTTTTATTATGTAACTTTAATTAATTAATAGTGTAATTTTGTTTCTGGTATTTTTTTGCAATATTTAAAAATTTTATGTCTCACTTATATAAAATAATAAATTATGAGATGTTTTTCACTATTAATTTATAAAAAGTGACTTTGTATAAATTTAAATATTCTCAATAAAAACATTGCTTTAAGAATCTCGAATGGGGTGTAAAAAAATTTTTTTAACTATGAATTTTTGTTGATTTTCAACTGACTTTTTATGACGTTTACATTGATTCTCAATCTGATAAAAAAATAGAGGGTTAAAGAATATCTTAATAATACTGGGTGACGTCATGAAAAATTTAGAAATATTATCAAAAAACGATGGGGCGGTTTTAGAAAAGACTACTGCTAATAAAATCGTATTAAACCAGAACTCAATTGTGAAAATTGATGCATCAATCGAAGAGGTCTTAAACTTTCAGAAAGAAGGAAATTCTTTAGTTATTAATTTTAAAAATGGCGAACAATTAGTTGTAGAAAGTTATTTTGACGATCCCTTAAATAGTCATAATATTTTATTTAATGACAATGGTCAGCTTTATTGGGTTGAGTTCACAGATGCTGCCAATGAAATAGCTTCGACTATTAAATATTATCCAATTGATGATATTTCAGCACTTATCGCTGGAAACTCAAGTACAGTTTTGACAGGGTTAACTCCATGGTTAATTGCAGGGGGATTAGCTGCTGGAGTAGTTGCTATTGCAGATAATATGAGTGATTCTGATAAAAAATCTAATTCTGTATCGCCGGAACCAGAACCACCAATTAACGATGAATTAGAAGAAGCAAAACAGCTGGTTAATGATGCAGAGAAAGCTTATCAAGATCTTAAAGATTTGATTGAAGATAAATTAAATGATGGGTTAATTACTCCTGAGGAAAAAGCTGAATTAGAGGAAGCATTACAAGATGCAAAGGATGCTAAAGATGCTGCTCAAGATAAAGTCGATAACTTGGTAGATGGCGAGGCAAAATCTGATTTACAAGATCGACTAGATGATTTGGTTGATGAAGAGTTGCCAGCAATTAATGATCAAAATGGTGATGGTGTACCAGATGATCTCGAGCAAGCTTTACTAGATGCTGAAGAAGCTGTAGCCAATGCTGAACAAGCGTACGAAGCATTAAAAGATTTAATTTTAGAGAAGAATGAAAACGGCCTGATTACACCTGCTGAAAGAGCGGAATTAGATCAAGCTAAAGAGGCTTTCGAGAGTGCCAAAGCCTTAGCAGAAACTAAAACAAATTTATTACCAGAATCAGTTCAATCTCAAAAAGATGCTTTGCAGGAACGTCTTGAAGATTTAGTAGATATCATCCTACCTGAAATTAATGATGAAAATGATGATGGTATCGTAGATGATATCGCTGAAGCACTCATTGAAGCAGAGTTGGCTGTTGCGGAGGCTGAAGCAAAGTATGCAGCTGCTGAAAATGCTTTAACTGTTGCAAATCGTGATGGATTAATTAATCCAACAGAGCTTAATGCTTTACAGAATGCTTTAGAGCAGGCACAAATTGCTAAGTCAACTGCTCAAAGTAAAGTAAATGCTCTACCTGAATCTGTTCAGGAACAGAAAGATGCCTTTCAAAATCGATTAGATGATCTGACTGACATAAGTTTGCCTGAAGTAAATGACGCAGATGGTGATGGCATTGTAGATGGCTTACCAGAAGCGATTCAGGAAGCGCAGTCAGCTGTAGAAGAAGCTGAAGCTAAATATGCTGAAGCTCTTAATAATTTAGCTTTGGCTCAAAAAGATGGCTTAATTAACCCGCTTGAACTCAGTATTCTTGAACAGAAAGTACAGGCTGCACTTGATGCAAAAGAAGTTGCTCAAGATAAGGTAAATGTATTGCCAAATGGAGCGATTAAAGATGGTTTACAAGATCGTCTAGATGCTCTTGTAAATATTGACTTACCTGAAGTCAATGATGCAGATGGTGATGGCGTACCAGACGGCGAAGATATTACACTTGAAGAAGCAACAGAGGCAGTAGAGGCGGCTGAAGCAGCATATGCTGAGGCAGAGCAAGCACTAGCAGATGCGGAATCAGATGGTTTAATCACCCCAACAGAACTTGCTGAGCTGACTCAAGCACGTGATGATGCACTTGCTGCGAAAACAGAAGCACAAACAAAAGTGACAGCGTTACCTGAGGCAGTACAAGCAGAAAAAGATGCGCTACAAGGTCGTTTAAATGATCTAGTCGACATCACCTTACCAACAGTAAATGATGAAAACGAAGATGGCGTAGCAGATGAGTACGAACAAGTATTGGCAGATGCCGAAGCAGCAGTAGAGGCGGCTGAAGCAGCATACGCTGCGGCAGAACAAGCGCTGATCGATGCAAATGCCAATGGCCTCATCACCCCAACAGAACTTACTGCATTGACTCAAGCACGT